>JAEUVL010000840.1 GCA_016786965.1 Chitinophagaceae bacterium | reverse complement strand
TTAAATATGGCAACACCCGATTACCAAACCACCCACCCGAAAAACCGGCAGCAATGGCGGGCCTGGTTAACAAAGAACCATACCTCCTCACCCGGTGTATGGCTGGTCTATTATAAAAAAGAAAGCGGCAAACCACGGATGAGTTATGATGAATCTGTAGAAGAGGCCCTCTGCTTTGGCTGGATCGACAGCCTGCCCCGAAAACTGGATGCAGAACGCTCCATGCTGAAATTCACGCCACGCAAACCCAAAAGTGTATGGAGCCAGTTGAATAAAACAAGAGTGGACAAACTGATTCAACAAGGCCTGATGATGCCTGCCGGTTTAGCGAGTATTGAAAGGGCCAAACAAAATGGCAGTTGGGAAACACTCACTGCCAGCGACACCGACGCCGCCAATAATAAAGTGCCCGCCGACCTGGAAAAACTATTGGCCAGGAATAAAAAGGCCAAAACAAATTTCTCCAACTTCTCCATGAGCATCCGCAAGCAATTCCTCTCCTGGATAGACAGTGCCAAAAGACCCGAGACCAGGGCCGCCCGCCTGCAACAAACAGTTCTGATGGCAGCAGCCAATACCAAACCAGGGCCGAAAGGGTTTAAGTTGTGAAGATGCAATTCAGCTATCTGGTATTCTTCCTTTTCTCCGGAAATCAAACCTTCATAGTAAGTCGGTTAGGATCTTTTTATTCAGGACGCTAACCCAGATGAAAAAAAACTTACATATCCTTTTTTATCAAACTGTACTACAGCATTTCGAATATCACCTTTGCTGTGCTGAACACGGTAAGAGTAGGTTTCAAAAGAGTCAACAGAATATCTTATACCAAATGGCTCACCAAGGATATACTTTACTTCTGTTCTCGTCATTCCTAGATCTATTTTATCAAATACCTCTTTTTTAATAGCGGGTTCACCAGCGCAAGAACCAAACAAAACAACAATTGGGAGTAAGAATAATATTATTATATGCTTCATCGTGAATGCATTTTTCTTGTAAGCTGCTCCTTTCTCAGAGCTTCGTCTGAACTAAGTTAGCAATATCTTCCATGTTCACAACTCTTCTGATCAAATCTGTTCAGACTTTCGCATTGTCTTCCATCAACTATGATTTAATAGCCCCCACAATCAGCTAATACCCAAAAAATAAAAAATCATTTACCTTTCCTTAAAATTAACCAGCATGAAGAAGCTTATCCTCTCCTTCGTATGTAGCGCATTAACCCTGTCACTCTTTGCACAGCGTACCACCGAAACAGATGGCGACTGGAGCAAACAATTCCTCGTACTTAAAAACACCCCGGAAGCCGACCTCATGATCCGCGTCGGTGATATTGATAATCTCGGCTTCGGTTTTACCGAAGACTTCAACCCCTTTGCAGGCCAATCCACCTGGTCGCATGATTTTCCCTGGCCCGTCAATGCAGAGAATGCCCGCGGCACCGACCGTATCATGGTGCCTTCCAGTTTTAAATACGGTGCCAATCAGCCCAACGATGGCTACACCAGCAGCACCAAACGCCCCGACAACAATCCGTACAGCATTACCATCCCGCTGGCAGAAGTAAAAAACGTAAAAGTGGATTCTGCGGCCCTGCAATTATTCATCGATGATTTCCAGGCACCCTCTTTCCGGTCAAAGTTCCAGGTAAAGATCAACGGGCTGCGCTTCACCGAAGCGGAAAAGATGATAACATACATTAACCAGACCGGCCCCATCGGCAAACTCATCACCATTCGCCTCACACCCGAATTACTGCAAAAGTTATCCGGCGACTCACTCGTCATTGCCATCGATGATCCTGTTTCCAAACAGGGCGATGGATATGCCATCGATTTTGTGAAACTGCTTATCAATCCAAAGTTCATCTACATGGGCAAAGTGCAGGGCAAGATCATTGATTTCAATACCCGTGAACCTATTCCAAATGCCACGGCCAGCGTAGGCGAATATGGCGCTGCCATTTCAGATGCAGAAGGCAATTTTGTTATTGAAAATATCCCCGCCGGATTAAACATCGTTAAGGGAAGCGCCGCTGGTTATTCGTCCGATGAAAAACAAGTGGATGTGATCGCCGATAATACATCCGAAGCAGTGGAACTGGAACTCAAACGCTCCGGCAAAGTATCCTATAATAATAAAACACTCCAGGAAGGCGATAACCTCGTTATGAATAATATCCAGTTCGAAGTAAACAGTGCCAAACTGTTGCCTGCAGGTAAAGCAGAACTGGATAAGCTGGCAGCATTAATGAAGCAAAATGGTGCCATGGAAATACTGCTTTCCGGCCACACTTCTTCCGAAGGTGGTGCAGCGCTCAACCGGGAACTGTCGCTCAAGAGAGTGAGAAGCTGTAAAGACTATCTCGCCACCAAAGGCATTGATGAAGGAAGGATCACCCTCAAAGGCCTCGGCCCCGATGAGCCCATCGCTTCCAACGATACGGAAGCAGGACGGGCAAAGAACAGAAGAGTGGAATTGAAGATCACCAAACTGTAACCCATGAACAAACAGGGAACTGAAAACTAAAAGACATGCCTTACAACTGGAAACAATTCACCAAACGGATACCCATCAAAGCATCCCCAAAAGCCATCTATGACGCATGGACCACCCAGCAGGGATTAGAAAGCTGGTTTCTCCGCCTGGCACAGTTTACCAAAGCCGACGGAACACCCCGGCCCAAGAACAGTTCCATAGAAAAAGGCGATACCTACAAATGGCTCTGGTTTGGCTACGATGATAACGCCGTAGAAGAAAAAGAAGTGCTGTTAGCCAATGGCTGGGACCAATTACAGTTCAGCTTTTCAGGAGGCTGCATCGTAACTGTAACGGTAAAACAGCAGGAAGGAGAAACGATCTGCGAACTGGTACAGGATATGCCCATGGATAATGTGGAGCAGCAACAGGGATTTTTTATCGACTGCGGAAATGGATGGGCTTTCTATTTGGTCAACCTGAAATCAGTGCTCGAAGGCGGCATCGACCTGCGAAACAGGAATGTGCAGCTAACAGAAGTAGTGAACGCATAGTCAGAAACCCGCCCCCCATTTTTCAATATCAATTTGAAAAAAATACCCCGCACAATAGCTTTTCAGGCTTTCGCAGTGCGGGAAAAAGGCGTCACAAACGAAAAAAAGCACATCACAAAGCCAGCGCAAGTCTGCGCAATACCATTTTCGCAGTTCACAAAGACCCGAAAACCACTTCACAAGAGAAGAAAAGTGCATCACAAGACCAGGAAAGTGAATCACAAGACCAGTGAAGCGCATCACAAGCGATGAAAAGTGAATCACAAGACCAGAAAAGTGCATCACAAACGAAGAAAAGTGAATCACAAGCGATGAAAGTGCATCACAAGACCAATAAAGCGCATCACAAACACCAATAAAGTTTGCGCAAAGCCCATCTGTTCGATTCACAAAAGGATCAAAAGTCACGCACACGCATACAAAAGTGCCGTACAGACATACAGAAGTCCCGCACGGAGGTACAAAAGTCCCTCAGAGAGATGCAGAAGTGCCGCACAGAGATACAAAAGCTCCGCACAGACATACAAAAATGCTTCACAAAGCCAGTAAAAGCCGGGATAGCCCCTCTCTTCCCAACTTTCAGGCTGCAATACTGTACCAGGGGCCACTACCATAATCAAAAAGCCCTTTTTTCATACATTTTATTGAATAGGTACTAATTTGCCTTCAAATAACAGGAATGAAAAAAGCGTTGCTCACTGGCTGCCTCCTTGTTTTGAGACTCGCAGTTTTAGCACAAACCGGGGAAGAAAAAGAAAAGAAACTGGTGCAGGCCATTACCAGTTTTTCAGCCGCCACTTTATACAATACCTATGGTATCATCGGCAGCATCAGCGATGGGTTTGGAGCAGATGCCTATGATGCAGAAACAGTAAAGAACCTGCTCAATGCACAACAGGAATTAATGGATAACCTGGTAAAGGTGGTGGAAGATCTGAAAAGCTCAGGCACGGTATCAGATTCGATCACGATCAATTATATAACTACGGCAGCCGCTATAATGAAGAACCTGAAACAGCAAGCCCGGTTAATGACCGACTATGCCAGAACAAAAAAGCGAAGCCTCCTCGATGAGTATGAAAAACAACGCAATAACAACTGGAAAGATATCAGTAAACTGATGGGCGTTAAAGAATAGATCAGTTACACCCCAGCAATTCACACAGCTTATCCCGCAGGGCCGGCCCCCGGAGGTTCTTGGCCACTATCTTTCCAGACGGGTCCACCAAAAAGTTTTGAGGGATACTGCTAACCCTATAAAGCTTGGCCGCAGAATTATTCCAGAACTGAAGATCGCTAACATTTGTCCACGCCAGGTTATCTTCTTTTATCGCACTGATCCATTTATCCTTCTGCCCCGGCCTGTCCAGTGACACACCCAGCACGGTAAAGTTCTTATTGTTGAACTGGTTATAATTCTCCACCACATTGGGGTTTTCGCTACGGCACGGGCCACACCAACTGGCCCAGAAATCGATCAGCACATACTTGCCCCGGAAAGAAGAAAGAGAAACAGGCATACCATTCGTATCATCCTGGGTAAAGTCAAGCGCCTCCGTACCTATCGCACCCACCTTTTTTTCAGCGATCATTTCTTCCAGTTTCTTTCCCGCTAACGAAGTCTTTACCGTAGCATCAAGTTTTTTAAACCTGTTCTCCAGCATCACCACATCCTCGTTAAACTGGTAGGTAACTTCCAGTACAAAAGGCACCACGATGGAACGGGGCTTTGCACTTATAAATTTATCAATGGACTGCTGCATTCTATCCTGCAGACCTGTATATACGGTCATCATGCTGTCCCTGTCATTACCGGGCATTGTATAATTTAGGGTATTTCCTAGGGTGCTCAGTTGCTGAGCCATGGGTAAAAAAGTACTGATGAATTCCGCAAAATCTTTGTGCGATTTGGAGCCCGATATGTCGTACACATCAGGGGTGGCTTTGTTACCCTTCACGGTGATCACTGCATTCTCCACGTATAGCTCAATAGGCTTTTGTACCCCATCGATCACAATAAAACATAATACAGGTTCAGTCACTTTTTCTTTCAGGGTAAACTTTCCACCTGCCAATTTAGTGGACTGCCACTCGGTAGGCATCCCGTTCTGGTATAAGCTGATCTTGGTACCATCTGCATATCCATCCAGTTTCCCTTCAATGGTAAATCCTTTACTTACTACCTGGGCCGTTACCACCAGGGGAAACAATACTAAAACGAGGAGCAATTTTTTCATAGTTGACTTATAATTATTTTGTACGAGCAGAAATCATCTTTGTTTAAATGGGGCCATGATGCCTTGAAACCGGATCAGCATACAAATTTATACATTCCGGCCGGATAGCAAAACCCACTTAGCCGAAAATTGACGAAAGGAAAGACTTTGTGGCTGCATTAACATTAGTGCTGTTTTCCAATGCTTTAATATAGGCGCTGCCGATAATGGCCCCGTCAGCCAACTGGCAAACAGCATCGAAAGAAGCTTTATCCTTTATTCCAAAGCCCACCAATACGGGGTTTTTCAGTTGCAGCCCCCTCAGTTGCTGAAGATACGCTGTAATATTACCACCTTGATTTTCGCTGCCGGTAGTGGAAGAAGATGATACGGCATACAAAAAACCACTGCTGAGGCTGTCCAGCTTTCTTACCCGCCCTTCCGATGTTTCCGGGGTAACTAAAAAGATAAAATCAAGGCCATACTTTTTAATGATCGCCCCATACTCAGTTTCAAACTCATACTCCGGCAGATCTGGCAGAATGAGACCATCAATACCCACCGCCGCAGCATCCGCACAAAATTTTTCAAACCCGTACTGCAGTACCGGGTTCATGTAGCCCATTAATATCACTGGTATTGATATCTCCTGTCGGAAATCCTTTAATTGTTCAAACAGTTTAGCGATCGTCATGCCATTAGCCAATGCAACAGCGCTGCTATGCTGTATCACCGGGCCATCAGCCAGCGGATCACTATAGGGCATCCCAAGTTCGATGATAGAAGCTCCGTTTGCTTGCAACGCCTTCATTACTTCCAATGTACTCTCCAGCTTCGGATAACCAGCAGTGCAGTAGACATTGAGGACTTTTTTGGCTGATTGGTCGAATGTATTTTTTAGTCTGCTCATATTATTATTGAACCCACCATACGGGAAGTGAGAAGAAACCCCTTTAGACTTATTTTCCTGTTGCTTTTCTGATTTCACTTAATACAAATGAAATACAATTCTCTACTTCACTGTTTCTGAATCGTATCACTGTAATACCTGATACTTTCAATTCATAAGTTCTGGCTGCATCATAATGTGCATTCATCTTATCGTCATGTACGGCACCATCCAACTCAATAACCAGTTTTTTCTCATGACAATAAAAGTCAGCAATAAATTTATCAATTGGATGCTGTCTTCTAAATTTCAAACCATCCAGTTTTCTATTTCTTAAATATTCCCACAAAATCTTTTCCGCCTTCGTTGAAGACTGACGAAGTTCTCTTCCATACTGATATAATTTCCCAATGGCTCCTTTATGTAAGTTATCATTATACTCTTCAGCCATAGTTTTACTTTTAGCACCTCACCCCCATTACTACTCCAATAATCGGGAAATCTGCTTCCCCTCTCCTCAAGGAGAGGGGCTGAAAGACTCTGATTACATCAGAGATCTTCGTGGGGTGAGGTCATAAATATTTATTCATAACAAATAGTCGAAAATCTCAAACACCCCTTCCCCTCTCCTCAAGGAGAGGGGCGAAAGACTCTAATAACATCAGAGATCTTCGTAGGGTGAGGTCATAAACATTTATTCATAACAAATAGTCGAAAATCGCAAACACTCCTTCCCCTCTCCTCAAGGAGAGGGGGTGAAAGACTCTGATTACATCAGAGATCTTCGTGGGGTGAGGTCACATACTCTGCATATACGTCCCCAAATCCTTATCCCCCCTCCCGCTCAAACAAACCACCACCACATCACTCTTTTTAAAGTTGATCATCTTCAGGGCATGTAACGCATGTGCCGTTTCCAATGCCGGAATGATCCCTTCCAGTTGGGCCAGTTCAAAGGCCGCCTGCAATGCTTTTTTATCAGTAGCACTCATAAATATCGCCCTGCCACTTTCATATAAATGTGCATGCAGCGGGCCAATACCCGGATAATCTAATCCCGCCGAAATACTATGGGGCTCCACCACTTGTCCATCTTCTGTTTGCATCAGCAGACTTTTACTGCCATGCAAAATTCCCGGCTTGCCGAGTTGGGTGGTGGCAGCACTCTTTCCGCTGTTCACTCCTTCACCTGCCGCTTCCACAGCGATCAGTTGTACCGAAGGCTCATCGAGAAAATGATAAAAAGCCCCTGCCGCATTACTGCCACCGCCTACACAGGCCAACACATGAGTGGGTAACTCGTGACCGGTTTTTTCCAGCAGTTGTGTACGCATCTCTTCGCTGATCACACTTTGAAACCTCGCCACCATATCAGGATAAGGATGTGGCCCCACCACACTGCCAATAATATAATGCGTATCATCCGGGTGATTGATCCAATCCCGTATCGCCTCATTCGTAGCATCCTTCAATGTCTTGCTGCCGCTTGTGGCCGGTACCACCGTAGCCCCCAGCATTTTCATTCTCGCCACATTGGGCGCCTGCCGTTCTATATCCTTTTCACCCATGTACACGATGCACTCCACTCCTTTCAATGCACACACGGTAGCGGTAGCCACACCATGCTGACCGGCACCTGTCTCTGCAATAATTCTTTTCTTCCCCAATCGTTGCGCCAGTAATATCTGCCCGATCGTATTATTTATTTTATGTGCCCCGGTATGACAAAGGTCTTCCCGCTTCAGGTAAACCGTCACTCCATACTTTTTGCTCAACCGCTCCGC
>JAEUVL010000837.1 GCA_016786965.1 Chitinophagaceae bacterium | reverse complement strand
ATGTATATAGGCTTTTTCGGGTTGGTTGGGTGTGGAATTGCTTTCGTCTGCGCCGTAGTAGGCATCGACTACCGCCATTATATCAGCGAGTTTGGTTTTGCCTTGCAGCTGCTGACGCAATGCATCGGGAACAAATCTCTGCGCCCGGGCGGACAATGATAAAAAGATCACCATTGCTGCTATTATACTTTTTAGGAAAACCCTTTTCATATACTCTTTTTAAACGAAATGAATAATTCTAATGGTGGCTATGGAATAGTCATCATTATTTTTTAAGTATACCCGGATCTCTCCGCACAAATCAGTATGCTATCTCAACAGTTCATGTTATTAGTTACCTGCAGGACTTGGCTTTTTCTGCAAAGTATCTGCTGATGTACCAGTATTTCTATTGACGCCATTGGTTGCTCCGGTATTTGTTCTGAATACCGGTGTATTGGCATCGCATGGGCCGATAAATGCTTTCATTTCATTACCGGCTTTTACTTCAAAGCCTGGATTGAATACGACAGAGCTGTTTGCTTTCATGAATACCTGTGTACCCGCACCACCTGTGACGGTACCGGTAACGGTGATAGTGGAGGAAGCCTGGTGATACAAGCTTCCGCTCATGGGCGTATTGAGTACTAAGTTTGCATCGCATCCGGAAAATAATGGAGAACGCCAGAATCCACGTCCATAAGTACTTACGGTGATGACCCCGGCTGTTTCGTTCACTTCCATATCCGTTACCATTGTCCTGGGAAGATCGTTGCCATACATCACCCATTCACCGGATGTGTTTACATCATCCCGGTAAAAAACTCCAATATCTGTACCGATGTATACGGCCCCTCCTGGGGCTCCATTTGTATCCTCGAACTTAATAACATGTACGGGCACATTGGGCAGGTTGTCTGATTCATTGGTCCAGCTATCGCCTCCGTTAATTGAGCGGAAGACTTTTACACCTGGAGTATACCCGCTAATGGATACCCATACTTCCAGCGAGTTGTCAGGGTTTACATCAATACTGGTGATAGCACCGCCACCAAGTGAAGACCATCCAGGATTGCTGGACTTAATGGTCCAGGTGGGGGCTGCGTTACTCAGGTTATCTGTTCTGCGTAAGGTGGTGCCGGAGGCTATATACCCACGGTCTGTATTACTGGTGCCCATGGCAAAATCGGCTTGCCCTCCGCCTCCGCCAAGGTTCACCCAGGCATTGGTTGGTTCGCCGCTTGCTGTATGTCTCAGCAACCCATTTACAGAGGCGTAGAAAATCGTTGTTGGTGTGGTAGTGTGTACCAGGAAAGGTGTTACCCATCCTTCGCCACCGGAAATTGTAGGAGCGATACCAAAAAAAGAAGCCCCTCCGTCAATTGATTTATTTAAACCTCCATACTGGGTAAATCCATACATGATGTTGGTATTGGAATAATTAATTCCATTATCCATTCCATCACAACAGGTAATTACATGGTTG
Organism: Chitinophagaceae bacterium; assembly: GCA_016786965.1. Lineage (GTDB taxonomy): Bacteria > Bacteroidota > Bacteroidia > Chitinophagales > Chitinophagaceae > JJ008. The sequence goes on along the minus strand of JAEUVL010000837.1, from coordinate 677 downwards.
TAGGTGGTGGTATTTGAAGTTCGCAGGTGATGTCCATTATCCTGGGCGCCTGCTAATAATATATTTGAATTGGCATCTACCCCGCTCATGCGGTAGTATTGGGTGATCTGCATGTTGCTGGTGATATTGGTCCAGGTATCTCCACTGTTTGAGCTGCGGAATATGCCGCCATCATTTACTGCAAAAACATTATTGGTGAGCGGGTTGGTATAATAGCCATGTGCATCTGCATGTAATATGTCGTTATCGGCAAACCAGGTAACTCCGCCATCTGTGCTTCTCCGGCCTATGACACCGCCTACGAGCATATTATTTGTATTGGTTGGGGAAACCCAGAGCCCGATGGCCCACCAGGCAAAACCGCCTCCACCAGCGCCACTGGCGGCACCATTGAATACATTGGGTGTATTGCTGATAAGGGTGAAGACTTCAGTATTCCAATTGTAAGAATAAAATCCCCTGAATGAACCTGTGCCTTCGGGCCCCAGCAATATCCAGGCAAGTCCTGTATTGGCATCGGAAACTTCTACTTCACCTCTTGTTACTGCTCCTCCGGGGATGGCTTTGGCTGCCCAGGTATCTCCACTATCAGTGGATACATACAGATTGGCAAAACCCCAGCGGGTGGCGCAGATCCGGGTTGGATCGTTGGCTTTAAATTCAATGTCCTGGTATTC
>JAEUVL010000804.1 GCA_016786965.1 Chitinophagaceae bacterium | reverse complement strand
TGCGTAATCTGCACTGGCATTGGAAACACTTCCCATCGCAACGGAGGCGTTGCCGCTTGCCCTTGAAGACCTGCCCATAGCGGTGGAATAATCTCCGCTGGCAATGGTAAAGCTGCCGAGTGCAGTGGATGTATGTCCATGCGCCTCTGTATTTGAGCCCAATGCAGTTGAAAGATCTCCCGTTGCTTCATTGTTAGCGCCCAGTGCAACGGATGAAGAACCACTGGTCTCATTATTTTGACCGGCGGCAAAAGAATAATTACCGCTGGCTGTAGTATTGTTACCCATAGCCGAAGAATACAGCCCAATAGCGGAAGTATTTATATTACCGGTTCTGAATGCTCCGTTCTTCGCATCAAAAAACAAACCGTTGCCAACATACCCGGTTACATTTTGCAGGGCGGCACCGTCGGTATATAACCGCTTGAATAATAACGAAAAACCTGTACCCACATTTGCATCGGCATTGCTTTTAAAGATTATATACAACTGGCGGCTGTTAAATACCCATTTGCCCAAAGTGGAGTAGCCATTGCCCACGGCCAGCAGATTGGAAGTGGAAGATGATGTTTCTTTTATAATTAATGAATCTCCGCCAGCAAGGTTCATTGATTCCACAGTAATTTCAATGCCCGAACCGGCCGGGCCTGCATTGATAAGTGTAAATCCGGTGAGGTTGGCCAGGTAGTTACCGGCTGGCCCGCCGGGATCGTAAATACGACCTGTGGAATCACCTGCAACAAAAGAAACGGTGCTGCCATTAATAATGGTTTTTATTTGCGCCGCCGTTGGGGTCGTGTTGGTGTTGGTAGTGGGTACGGTTACCAGCAGGCTACCGTTAACCTGTAGTTTATTATAGGGTTCGGAAGTGCCAATGCCTACGTTTTGTGCATTTACTGCAGCCATCAAAAAAATAAGAGTGGCAAAAAGAGTTAACTGTTTCATACTTTTTTCTTTAACGGGTTATACAATTTGCTTTTCACATTTGCAGATTGTGATGGGTTTGTATTTTTTATTTTATAATTACCAGTATAAAACTCATATTAGTTGGGTTTTGTGTAATGTTGCCTGCATTTACCACTTTTACTTCTACAATACCTGCTGCTGAAACCCTGGCATACGAAATGGTAATACCATCGGGCAG
>JAEUVL010000796.1 GCA_016786965.1 Chitinophagaceae bacterium | reverse complement strand
TATATCCGCGGCTGGGTAAAGACGAATGAAAAAGGGGAATATAGTTTTTACACGCTGCGGCCTGCTTCTTATCCAAACAGTAAAGCAGCTCAGCATATACACCCGGTAATAAAAGAACCGGGCATCAGTGACTATTATATTGATGAGTTCTTATTTGATGATGACCCTAATCTTAGCGCTACAGACAGGGATAGACAGGAGGAACGTGGCGGGAATGGCATCATTACTCTGACATCCGGCAATGGCATGTTCTATGGCAAACGGGATATTATACTGGGAAAGAATATTCCCGGCTATCCTTCAAAATAAAGGGTGCCGTTATTTGAGTACAAGGTTGGCTTTGGCCCGGTAATAAGTAACGGAGCGGTCAACCAGGTTGGCGATCATACCATTTACTTTAACGGTCCATAATTTCTTTTCTTTATCGTAACTGGCATCGAGCTTGCCATTGGCAACATTGATATACGACACCTGTTCTCCTGACTTAAAGGAATAAGTGGCCTCTACCTCGCTGCCGCCGCGGGAACCGATAGCAATATCATACGATCCGTTCTTCAGCCTCTTACTATGAAAAAAAATGGTAAAGAACTGGTCCTTTTGCTGTACCTGGATGGTGAGCTTGCCTTTTACCCGGTACACTTTCAGGGTGGCCGGGAGTGCCTCTATGAAGAAATTGTTGACGCTGACCGTGTCCGTAATGGCCACAGGGCAACGCTTTAATACGGTATCCCTTTCCTGCTGCGAAAGGCCCGGCAGGGAAAGAATGAGGGTGAACAACAGGAGGTGAAAACGCATAGCTGATTAATTAGTGGAAAAATACGAAGAAATACTTACAAAACAGGGATGCCAGGGCATGGGGACAGGTTGCATGGCGTAAGTCTGCAGCTGTTGATCGTTAAGCAACAGTGATAAAAGACAAAATGTGGTGCGCCTTACGAGCCGCTGCCAGGAAGTATTTTCTTTATCAATACGATCTGTCCCAAATGATAATGCGTATGCTCGATCAGCCCCAGGAGGTTTCTGTGGTAGGTACCGTATTTCTCGTCACAGAATATTTCAGCCAGCCGGCTCTCCGGTAATTGTTCAATTAACGTGGCAAGGGTTTCCACCTCTGTCCAGGTATTGTTACATAATTGTGTCCAGTCATCCTCCGA
>JAEUVL010000738.1 GCA_016786965.1 Chitinophagaceae bacterium | reverse complement strand
CGGTTTCCTTCTTCGTCGTATTCAAACAACGGAAAATCTAGTACCCACAGTAATTTGAATTCCGTATCCTTTCTTAATCCCAACCGGTTGGCCATTTCCATACGCAGATCGCTGATAGCTTTGCGGGTTCTTTCTTCTGCGTCGGCCAAGATCAAAATCAGATCGCCAGCTTTTGCATTGGCAGCATCTGCAATGGCCTTTAGTTTTTCTTCAGTATAAAACTTATCAACGCTGCTTTTGTAAGTGCCGTCTGCGTTCACTTTTATAAATACAAGGCCTTTCATTCCGATCTGCGGACGCTTTACCCATTCGGTAAGTTCGTCTGTTTGTTTCCGGCTGTATTCACTGCACCCGGGTACGGCTATGGCAACAACGGTCTCTGCTTCATCAAAAACTTTGAATTCGGCACCATTAATGAGGGAAGCATTATCATTTTTATCAGTATAAACGGTGGCTGGTTTTTTCAAGTTCAGCACTTTCATATCAAAGCGGATGTCGGGTTTGTCATTTCCATAATTCCACATGGCATCTTCCCATGTCATGCGCTGCACAGTTTCCGTGTAATCAATCCCTTTTACTTCTTTGAAGATGGATTTGATCATGCCTTCGAACATGTTCAGGATATCTTCCTGTTCTACAAAAGCCATTTCGCAGTCTATCTGCGTGAACTCTGGCTGGCGGTCAGCCCTCAGGTCCTCATCCCGGAAGCATTTTACTATTTGATAATAACGGTCGTAACCGCTTACCATCAGCAATTGCTTGAATGTTTGAGGGGATTGCGGCAACGCATAAAATTGTCCTGGGTTCATCCTGGATGGTACCACAAAATCACGGGCACCTTCCGGTGTGGATTTGATAAGAAAAGGCGTTTCAATATCCATGAATTGCTGCTGGTGCAGGTAGTTTCGGGCAGCTCTGTTTACGGCATACCGCAATTCCAGGTTCTTCTTCACAGCATTGCGTCGCAGGTCAAGGAAACGATATTTCATTCGCAGGTCATCGCCACCATCTGTATCATCCTGTATAGTAAAGGGAGGGACAGCAGACTTATTGAGAATCTTGAAAGATTGTACCGTTATCTCAATATCGCCAGTAAGGATATTGGGGTTTTTGTTACTACGTTCATTAACGATACCGGTTGCTTGCAATACGAATTCCCGACCAAGTGGATTTTCATCCAATTGTTTAGTAAGTTCTTCTCCGATAAGCAGTTGGGTGATGCCGTAGCGGTCACGGAGGTCGACGAAAGTAATAGCGGTACCTAGTTTACGTACCGTTTGTACCCATCCGGCCAGGGTTACTTCTGTTCCTTTATTGGTCAATCTTAATTCGCCACAGGTGTGAGTTCTGTACATAGTATAGTTGAAAAATTGATTTGTAAAGTGAGTTCAAGGGAAAGATTTGAAAGAGAACCTGTTAGGTAGCTAACGTGTAAACTTTATACTTTCCGCGGCGGCAAAGATAACGAGGGACTGGCGTTCAACCAATTGGAATCAACAGGGAGGAGGCAGGCTGTGGAAGTTGTTTTTGGAAAGGGCGAGAGGGGCTTTTACACCTCAAATCCTCAGCAAAGGGTGAAAAGTTCTTCCTCGTAGATTTCCTATACCTGGTAGCGGTTAAACACTTAATTATTTAAATGAAATACCACCCGGCATGACAGGAGCGGTAAACGATTGTTATATTTAGCAAGCCAATATTTATACAAGCATTTTAAAATCCACTCTATGATAACAATTGCCATCATCTATTTCATTCGCCGCCAACTCCTGCAAGCAAAAAAGCAGCGTTCAGTTATAGCTACATCGTAGTTGGCTTATTCAGTTTTATTTCTTTAGCTCGCTGCACTGCATAGTAATACAACAGTATCAATGTGCCAATAATGAACGGGACAAGTGCCATATGCTTACCGGTGTATTTGCCCCAAATTATTATAGTATCAAAGTGAAAAAACTCGCTGATCATCCAATAGCCATTGGCACAGATCCAAAAGGCAATCGCCAGATTGTGGGCCAGCTCTGAAGGTACCTGCCGGGTACGCCATGCAATAATGATGGCGATGACCAATGTGGGAACAAACATAGCAAGGCCGAGTTCCCGCCAAAACATACACCAGCTGATATCTTTAATAAGCCAGAAAACAATATGCATGTTTTCCATACGGCGGTATCGGGCAGGAATGATGTAGCGGGCTTCATGTGCTGGTGTCATGGAAGTTAATTTATACAGAAAGTTATGAAATGCAGCCGTAATCAATGCCTGGAAGACACATCGGGTAGTAAGTTATAAGCTGAAATAAATG
>JAEUVL010001010.1 GCA_016786965.1 Chitinophagaceae bacterium | reverse complement strand
GGAGTAAAACGGATTCCCAGCTCGTCATCCCCCACCTTTATGGTATTTCCCTCCTTTAAATAAACCAACGGGCCGCTGTAATTGTCGAAAGGCAATTGCCACATTAATCCGGATTGGGGGGCAAAATCCAGCACCGGTTTTTCCTTTTCGTGCAGGTGGAGGGACAGCCCCCAGGTATCGTGAACGAATTTGTTGCCAAAAACATGGTCTAAATGACAATGGGTGTTAAGCAGCAATATGGGGGTCAGGCCTGTCTCTTCTATACCCGTTTTTAATTCGTCCCTCTCTTCGGGGAAATAACAGCCCGGATCTATAATGCAGCACTGCCCTTTTTCGTTGTACAAAACATAGGTATTCTCCTGAACGGGGCTAAAAGTGAATGACTTAACAGCTAACATGGATGGTTTTTTCGTACTTTTAATTCAGAACCTGAATTTTCCGGAATCAACCGGATTTTCGGGAGATAAAGGTAATGCCTTTGCAGTCTCAAATGACCCTCGTTCGGGAAGGGTGTATGAGAAAAAACTACCGCTGCTGAAAGAGGAAGCAGGTAGGTGAACATTATTACTAAGCTGGCTGCTAAATAATAATAAAGACCGATTTTAAAGCTATTAGAAACAGTAAAGCCATTTATGAAGAAAGTATTTAGCCTGATGTCTTGCCTTATCATTTTCCTCTCGTTGGAAACTGTGGCACAAGTGAATACGGTAGAATTTGGAAAGAACCGTGTACAATACCAGAAATTCAAGTGGAAATATTACCAGACCGAAAACTTCAACAGCTATTTCAGCCAGGATGGGCTGGGGCTGGGCAAGTATGTGGCACAGGTGGCCGAACTGGAACTGCCTTCCATTGAAGAATTTGTGGAGTATGGCCTGCAGCGCCGGATCAATATTGTGATCTACAACAACTACGATGAAATGATCCAGTCGAATATAGGCATGGGCATCGACTGGCAAAATACCGGCGGGGTAACCAAGCTGGTGAATAATAAAATGGTGGTGTATTTTGACGGCAACCATGATAACCTGCGCCGCCAGATACGGCAGGGCATAGCCAAAGTACTGGTGGATAATGTGTTGTTTGGTGATGACCTCGGCGAATTTGCTGCCAACCAGGCCCTGCTGGACCTGCCCAAGTGGCTGACCGATGGCTATATAGCCTACGCTGCTGAAAACTGGAGCCCCACGCTGGATGATGATCTAAGGGGGGTGATGCTGGCAGGTGAATACAATAACTTTTACCAGTTTGCTTTTGAAAAGCCCCTGCTGGCCGGCCAATCCTTCTGGAAATATATTGCCGACAAATATGGCAAAAGCAAGACCACTTACTTCCTGTACCTGGCCCGCATCTACCGCAACCTGAACAATGCCTCCAACAAAATAGCTAAGAAAAAATTCAAGAAACTGCTCCAGGATTTCATGACGGATGTACAGGCGCAGTATTTTAAAGATGTTCGTGGCCGCCGCAACACACCAAGAGGCCAGTTGTCTGTCACCGAAGAGATCGGTAAAAAAGATTATTTCCGCTTTAATGCCAACCCGCAGCCCCGCAGTTTTACCTATGCCATGGTGGAGTTCAAACAGGGCCGCTACCAGGTAATACTGATGGAAAACTTCGTGAGCAAAAAGATACTGCTGAAGCAGGGCGTAAGAACAAGGGAAGATGATAAACATCCGAACTATCCTATCCTGGCATGGGATGGTAAGGGTACCCGCCTGGCAGTGCTCTATAGCGAAGAAGGTAAGACCAAATTCTTTGTGTACGACCTGGTGAACCGGGTGAAACTCTGGAAACAGGAGATCGACCAGTTTGATCAGATACAGGACATGAAGTACATGCTGGACAACAATACCTTATTGTTCAGCGCTGTAAGAAGCGGGCAGACCGACATCTTTGTATATAAAATAGATAAGCAAACCATCGACCAGGTCACTAATGATGTGTACGATGACCTCGACCCTTCCTTTGTGGCATTCCCGAATAAAACAGGTATCCTCTATTCCAGCAACCGACCCTCGGCCCAGGCTGCCAGCAGCGACGATTCATTGCCCGGCAAACATTTCAATATTTACCTGGTGGACAACTGGAATAAATCTGATTTCAAACAATTATCCAAACTCACCGATCTGAAGATGGGCAATGCCCGTTTTCCTTCTCAATACAATACTTCTCACTTCACTTTTGTAAGTGATGAGAACGGCGTCAATAACCGGTACGCCGGTTTCTTCCGTACCGAAAGGGCCGGGCTTGACACTCTCGTATTCATTGGCGATGAAGTGCTCCGCAACCCGCCACAAAAAGATGTGGACAGCCTGCTGAAAGAATGGAGCAAGACAGATATTGATTCTGTAGGCTATGTATCCATCACCAATGACTCTTCTTATGTGTTCCCGCTCACGAACTACCAGAGCAGCCTGCTGGAAACAAGAACAGCCGGCGACAATCAGCAGGTAAGCGAAGTGATAAAGCTGGGAGATATAAAACTCCTCTACCGCCTGAAGGTGGATGAGAATGTGCTGCGCCGCCGCAATATCACCGCCCGCCCCACCGAGTATATCCGCAAAGTGATAGAAGAAGAAAAGAAGGCAGCCCGTAAAGAATCATCCTATAATCCCAAAACCGATACACTAACGAAAAAGCAAGTTGACTTCTTCAATACCGGCTTTGAAAATGAAAAACCCGATAGCGTCAAAACCAAGGTCGCCGGGGTGGTCATTGATGAGGAGGTAAAAGAACCCGTACTGAAAAAAGCGAAAG
>JAEUVL010000710.1 GCA_016786965.1 Chitinophagaceae bacterium | reverse complement strand
AAAATCACTGTCAGTGTCTTCATTACCACCCTGGTCTTTTGCACTAAGGGTATAGTTAGCCGGAGGAACGATACGAACGGTATAATTACCCGGAGCAAGGTTGCTGAATTTGTAGAAACCAAATGCATCGGTAGTGGTGGTACCAACAATCTGACCGGCAGAGTTGTAAAGAACCAATGTAACACCTGCTATACCCACTTCACCCGGATCCTGTATGCCGTCTGCATCATCATCTTTCCAAACACGGTCGCCAAGAGAGGCGGGAGGGGTAAGGGTAACGCACCACAAATCTGTTTTGGTCCAGCTTCCATTTCCGCCGAATGCCACACGGCTAGTAACAGCGCCGAAAGGAACTGTTGCAGTAAACGTGTATAATTGAGGACCAGTGGGTGCATTCGCAAGGATCTTGTCCACCTGAACATAAACAGATGACCCAAGAACATTGGAAGAACCATCGAGGAACTCCACAGCTACCCAGTTATTAAAAGTATTATCATGCGTACCGGCAAATACTGAAACATTAATAACTGTTCCAATTGCCGCACCAGTGATATTCTGCCATGCTTTGCTTGTAGCAGAGGTATTATTCAAATCGCCCGAAAGGCTGCCGCAAGCCACAGCACCGCCGCCAGCACTTAACGTGCCACCGCTCCAACTCCAGTTGGTAGTACCGCTTTCAAAGCTTGGGTTAAGTATTATGTTATTAGGGCAGTTGCAGTTTGGCGGATTCACTGAAAAGTTGATCGTTGTATCATGGCAAAGTGTGCCTGTTCCATCTGCACCGCTGTACACTTTCAGATTTACGGTGTAACTACCATTGGCACCAGTCCATGCACCGCCGCCAGTGGCAGGAGAATTATATGGAGCTGTGTTTTCGGTATTGCTGCTGGCAGTAGGTCCGGTGATGGTCCATTTCACACTACCAACAGTACCGGTTGTTCCTGCTTCAAGATTGTATAAAGAACCTAATTGGGCTGGCGTAAAATTATCACCATTGGTAATAGGAAGATCCGTACCACCATCGAGCTTATTAAAGTAAACACTGGCAATACGTCCTGTACAGGGTCCGGCACATGGGGTGGCTGACAGATTTATAAAGTGGTTAGTGGCGCTGGTCCATGTATTACCGGCTGGTAAATTACAAGGGTTCACTCCACTTCCATCAGAGATAACCATTCTGATCTCTAATCCCTGTAACCCGCTGTTGGGGTTGGTAAATATTATTGGGCCGGGGGTGGTGGTTAAATTAAAAACAGCACCACTTACATTGTAAGAATTGCCGTTGATAGTATTT
>JAEUVL010000702.1 GCA_016786965.1 Chitinophagaceae bacterium | reverse complement strand
GTATTGGCCGTGGTGGATATGATCTGATATAATAGCAACCCATCATAACCATGTTTGGCCACTATCACATAAAAACCACCACTCATAGGAAACAAAGCGGCTGATAATGTAAAAATGGCCAGCCACACCAACAGGTTCTTTCTTAATAGTTCATTTCGGACCGTACCGCGGAACATCCGCCCAAAATTGGCAAGTATATAAAGCCCCGCCAGTGCCAGTAGCAATGATACCAGCACAAGAATGGACAGGTATAAAATAGTAGGTTCCTGCATATAAACCGGAAAGTTAGGAAACCAATATCTTTTGAATAATTGACCTTCGCCAACTGGTTATTTTCAGGGGTGAACTGATTATCTTGCAAGCAAAAGCAAAAGATGATCATAGATTTCAGGTCGGATACAGTTACCAAACCCACTCCCGCTATGTTAGCGGCCATGACGAAGGCTAAAGTGGGCGATGATGTGTTCGGAGAAGACCCTTCCATCAATGAATTGGAAAATTTGGCCGCCGACATGTTTGGCATGGAAGCCGCTCTCTTTTGTCCTTCGGGCACTATGACGAACCAGATAGCCATTAAATGCCATACACAACCCGGAGATGAAGTGATCTGTGATGAAAGTGCCCATGTTTACCAATACGAAGGCGGTGGTATCGCTTTTAATTCCGGCGCTTCCGTAAAACTGCTGTATGGCGACCGCGGAAGGATCACTGCCGAACAAGTGGCCGCAGCGATCAACCCGGATGACCCTCACCGGGCACATACCAGCCTGGTTTGTTTGGAAAACACCTCCAACCGTGGTGGCGGCAGTTGCTATGAATTAGCTGAGATCAAAAAGATACAATCCCTGTGCAGGGAAAAAGGTCTCGCTTTTCACCTCGATGGCGCCCGGCTATGGAATGCACTGGTGGCCAAAAAGGAAACAGCCAAACAACATGGCGAAAGCTTCGACAGTATCTCCATTTGCCTTAGCAAAAGCCTGGGTTGCCCGGTAGGCAGCCTGCTGGTGGGCAAGAAAGATTTTATAAAAAAAGCAAGACGTGTCCGCAAAGCCTTTGGTGGTGGAATGAGACAGGCTGGCTTTCTGGCAGCTGCCGGCATTTATGCCCTGCAACATCATATTGACCGGCTGGAAGAAGACCATGCTCATGCCGTTCAAATTGCAGCCGCTATAGCTGGTAAGCATTTTACCAAATTTGTATTACCTGTAGAGACCAATATCGTCATCTTCGAACTGAATGATGGCACCACTGCCCCTGACCTGGTGGCCCGATTAAAAGAACAGTCCATACTCGGCTATGCTATTGCCCCCAACCGCATCCGGCTGGTAACACATTTGGATATAACAAAAGAGATGACCGAAAAGACGATTCAAACATTCAATGAACTCTAAGCAGTAAATCAATATGCTCCCAAAGATCAACCCAACATCAACCGCTGCCTGGCAATTGCTGAAACAACATGCCGAAGAAATGAAAGCCGCTCACCTGCGGGAAATGTTCCAGGCCGATGCAGACCGGTTTAAAAAATATTCCCTTTGTATAGAAGACACTGTATTTGATTACTCCAAGAATATCATTTCCGAAAAAACAATATCACTGCTGCTGCAACTGGCAGAAGAATGTAAACTCAGGGATGCTATCAATGCCATGTTCAATGGCGATATGATCAACAGCACAGAAAAAAGATCAGTATTGCATGTGGCACTGCGAAATTTTTCCGGCCGCCCGGTATATGCTGAAGGTAATAATGTAATGCCTGAAGTAAATAAAGTGCTTCGCAAGATGAAGACCTTTTCCAATGCCGTGCACAGCGGAAAATTCAGGGGCTATACAGGCAAGAAGATAAAATTTATCGTCAATATCGGCATTGGCGGCAGCGATCTCGGTCCGCAAATGGTAACAGAAGCATTAAGGCCTTATAAAATAGACGACATTGACACCTATTTTGTGTCAAACGTGGATGGTACCCATATCACCGAAACATTAAAGAAAGTAAACCCGGAAAAGACCCTCTTCCTCATTGCATCCAAAACGTTCACCACCCAGGAAACCATGACCAATGCCCATACCGCCCGGGAATGGTTCCTGAAAAAAGCAAAGAACGAAAAACATATCGCCAAACATTTTGTGGCCCTCTCTACCAACGAAACTGAAGTGGTGAAATTTGGTATTGATAAAAAGAACATGTTTGAGTTTTGGGATTGGGTGGGCGGCCGCTACTCACTCTGGAGCGCCATTGGATTATCCATTTCGCTTACTATCGGCTACAAGAACTTTGAACAATTGCTGAAAGGCGCCCATAATGCCGACAATCATTTCAATGCCACCTCTTCTGACAAGAACATCCCGGTACTGATGGCGCTGCTCGGTATCTGGTACACCAATTTCTTCGGGGCACAAAGCGAAGCCATTCTTCCTTATGATCAATATATGCACCGCTTTGCCGCTTATTTCCAGCAGGGCAATATGGAAAGCAATGGCAAGAGCATTGACCGCAATGGTGAAGCGGTGGACTATGCCACCGGCACGGTGATATGGGGCGAACCGGGCACTAACGGACAACATGCTTTTTACCAACTCATACACCAGGGCACTTTGCTCATTCCCTGTGATTTTATTGCACCTGCACAAAGCCATAACCCCGCAGGCGACCATCATGTAAAACTGCTGAGTAATTTCTTTGCGCAAACAGAAGCACTGATGAATGGCAAGACGGAAGAAGAAGCAGAAAAAGAACTGGAGAAGGCAGGCCTCAGCAATGAGGAAATATCTGCCCTGTTACCATATAAAGTATTTGCCGGCAATAAACCCACCAATTCCTTCCTGCTCAAAAAGGTCACCCCGTTTACTTTAGGACAGCTGATCGCTTTATATGAACATAAGATCTTCACGCAGGGCATCATCTGGAATATTTTCAGTTTTGACCAGTGGGGCGTAGAACTCGGTAAACAATTGGCCAACAAAATATTACCTGAATTGGTTACCGGCGATGTTGTCTCACATCATGATTCATCCACCAATGGCCTCATCAATGCCTGGAAGCAGATGAAAAAATAATTGTATTTTCAGGTAACAAAAACAAGCGTATGAGAAAAATACTCTTCCTGCT
>JAEUVL010000679.1 GCA_016786965.1 Chitinophagaceae bacterium | reverse complement strand
GGCAGGAAGGCCGGGCATTCGCATCATTTCGCCAAGAATAGGAATGACAAAACCAGCACCAGCAGCAAATTCAAACTCCCGCACCGTAACAATAAAGTCTTTGGGACAACCGAACTTTCTTTCATCATCAGACAAGCTCTTCGGCGTTTTGGCCATACAAACAGGGAATTGCTCAAAGCCGAGTTCTTTTAAATGTTTCAGTTGTGCTTTGGCTTTCACTGCATATTCCACAGCATTGGCCCCGTATATTTTTGTAGCGATAGTATATATCTTTTCTTCGATGGACATCTCACGTTCGTATAAGGGATGAAAATGACTGCCATTATTATTAACTAAGCCGGTAACGGCACGGGCCAATGAGGTCATACCTTTTCCTCCTTCGGTAAAACCGGTGCAAACAATGGCCTCGGTATTATAGTTTTTGCAAAACGCTTGCACCAATTCTATTTCCTCTTGCGTATCACCGGGAAAATAGTTGATCGCCACCACTGCTTTCATGCCAAAGAGTTGCATGTTTTCCAAATGCTTGCCGAGGTTTGGTAATCCCTTTTCCACTTTTTCTGTGGACGGAAAGGAGAGTTCTTCTTTTCTGGCGCCGCCATGATGGCGCAATGCCCGTATGGTAGCCACCACCACTACGGCCTGTGGTGTTAATCCCGCTTCCACGCATTTGATGTTGAAGAATTTCTCAGCTCCGAGATCGGCAGCAAAGCCAGCCTCTGTAATTACGTATTCACTGAGGGATAAACCCATTTGCGTGGCAAGTACAGAATTTGTGCCCTGGGCTATGCTGGCAAAAGGGCCACCATGCAGTAAAGCCGGATTGCCTTCCAGTGTTTGTACCAGGTTAGGTTTGATAGCATCCTTTAATAAAATGGCCATAGCCCCAACTGCATGCAGGTCGCGGGCAAATACCGGTTCTCCGCTGAAGGTGGTGCCGATATAAATATTTCCCAGTCTTCTTTTCAGGTCGTCCATGCCGGTACACATACATAGTATGGCCATGATCTCTGAGGCCGGGGTGATGTTGAAGCCATCTTCACGGGTAATGCCGTTGGCAGTGCCGCCGAGGCCGATTACGATATGGCGAAGTGCCCTGTCGTTCATATCCATCACCCGTTTCCATACAATGGTCCGGGGGTCTATCTGTAAACTTCTTTTCTTGTTTTGCAAATTATGATCGATCAGCGCAGCTAAAAGATTATTCGCTTTTTCAATGGCCGCAAAATCACCGGTGAAATGCAGGTTGATATCTTCCATTGGAATAAGCTGGGAGTAGCCCCCGCCTGTTGCGCCACCTTTTAATCCGAATACGGGACCAAGAGAAGGTTCTCTCAATACCGCCATTGCTTTTTTACCAATAAGGTTTAATCCATCTGTAAGTCCTACAGAGATCGTTGTCTTTCCTTCACCGGCCGGGGTGGGAGTGATAGCGGTAACCAATACCAGGTGGTGTTGTTTGATCTTCTCATCATTGATCAGCGAAAGCGGCAATTTTGCTTTGTGCTTACCATAGTATTCCAGGTCATTATTATTAATACCAATTGTAGCAGCAATATCTTTTATATGCCGAATAGGTGCTGATTGGGAGATAGCAATATCAGGGAGCATAGCAGGCAATTTATATTCCTGCAACTTAATATCCTCTTTTTCCGGACGGTATGATACAGGTCAAGCGATGGCCTGATTAGAGGAGTCTTTACTCCGCCTCTTCGTTCCCGGCATCTTCAAAACCGGTCATATTTTCAAATAACTGTTCTTCCAGTTGCCCGCTTGTCATGGATAGCCAGGGTACCCACTGGCGGCTGTTGCTGAGGTAAACTTCGGTGGCTTCCTTGTCGGGGAAGAGCTTGTAATCAAACTTGGAAAAAGTAGTACTGATATAGCCGGGATAGTAGAATTGTTTGTTGTGCCGCAAGGCGTAATCAATTTTGAGCAGCATCAGGTATTTACCCAGGCTCTTTTGTTTGTAATCGGGATGATAGATATTAAGAATACCGGCAAGTGTAGTGTCGCCTTCATCAAAAAAACCCGCTGCAATTAATTGACTGCCGTTCCGAATCTCCAGGCACCGGGTATTGTAAATACTGGATATGGTTTCTCCTACGAGATAATCTGTTATTGATTCAGATATGTCAAAGTTCACAGATGATTTGTAGAGTTGGTATAATTCTTCTGCTTCGGCAGTAATGGCACCATTGGTTATGGTAACCGTAAAACCTTTATTCAGTTCCCTGATCTTTTTACTGCTTTTATTTGCCTGGTATCTTTTCAGCACCAGCCGTATCCAGAACACAGGGATCACCACATCATTTTTAATGATGATATCGGTGGTGAAGATGGTCTGCTGCATACGGTACCAGCCTTTGGCAAGGTATTCATCCAGCAAGGCACCAGGCATTGCATCCGGGTAATGTATATTGTAATAGATCATGAATTGCGGCAGCAATATAAAACAGCCAGCGGGTTTATTGCAATTCTTTATCTTTAAACGCAATTCAAAACCTGCACCAGCATGAGAAATAAACACCTTTACATAACAATGGGTTTTGCCCTGTTTATGTTATCAACTGTGGCCACAGCACAAAAACCCAACCCGGCGTCCTCTGCAGAAATTAAACTGCCAGCTGAAAACGATAACTGGCATATTGACGGTAACATGCGTATCCTTGACAGAACAGGAAGGCCATCCGCTATTTACCAGGTGGCTTTT
>JAEUVL010000574.1 GCA_016786965.1 Chitinophagaceae bacterium | reverse complement strand
TAATAGAGAAAATGCCCCCTCCTATGCAGAGCCCTGTAAGGGCGAAATGTGAAATACGCCGCCCATAGGGAAGTAGAGAAAGAGTTTGCTGCGCAAATGGGGACTTTTATTTCAAACAGCATTATTGTTTCCTTCTTTCTTTCTTGCTCTACTTTTTTTTCTTAATAAAAAAAAGTAGCAAAAAAAATCAAGGACAAACAAATGCTCCGCTGTTTGTCCGCCTACGCACAGCGACTCCGATTGATTGAATGTTGCGTTTAAGGTTTCGTAGTGGTAGTGGAAGACTCTGCTTCGTGTTATGCAACGCATCGAAAAGCGCTGTGCCCCGCCTTGACTTGTTTAAAGCAGTACGTTTTCTTTTGGAGGGCGGGCCCCACCTTCGCTATGGCTATGGTGGGCAACCCCTCCTTCGCTTTAGCTACGGCGGGCAAGGAAGGCGCTGGATGTGGTTGAGAGATCGGGGAAGAGAAGTACGGCACATAACATTGCGTCCTTTGTAAAGTTGTTTAATGATTCTATTTTTCACCATCGGTTTAATAAGCATTCTTGAGCAGGGCTATTGCGGGTTCTTTCTTTTATAATTTCAAAGGATAAAAGCCATAAGAACTATACAGGCTTTGCCTTCATTCACATAGTATGTATATTTATATAGCGGCCGAGGTTTTTCACCAACTGTTGGGTCATGGCAAGTATAAAGACGCCTCACAATATGACAATCACTGAACAACTAAAATCACTCTTAAATGAGACTTATGTTTCCGAGGACGGAGACGAATATAAAATTGAATTGCTGCCCGGCTTAACAGACAATGAAATTGACCATCTTGCAAAAGGACTTCCGACAGGACAAATTCCCAATGATGTACGAGAACTTTTAAGGTTTACCAAAGGCTTTGAATTTTATGGCATCGATGAAATTACTTTTGATGGCGTTGGACTTTTTGGATTTGACAACATTTTTCCACACTCTGTTCAACTTGGTCATGACGGTTTTGGAAATTTCTGGATTTTGGATGTTGACTCAAACGGTAATTGGGGAAACGTATTTTATGTTTGCCATGACCCGGCAGTTGTTGTAAAGCATTCTGAGAACCTTTTGGCGTTCATAAAAGATATTGACGAGTATGGCAAAGACATTGAAAATTCAACTCTTAACATCATTCACGAAAAAACAGTGTTTGACATTTGGAAAAACAACAACGGGTTTACAGAAATCAATGAAGCAAGGGAATCTAATGACACAATACTTAAAAAATTTGCATTGACGCTTCCTGATAATTATGTTATTGCAGACCTGAGAGAAAAACCAAAAAAATCAGGCTTTGCCTGGGGCAAGTTTGGTCCTAACTTGCACAAAGCAATAAAATGTTATGACGAATTGATTTGGGGTATTGAGAAGCCAGAAAAAAAAGGCTTCATTTCAAAACTATTTGGGTAACGGCAGATGAGAATATATGCCCGCCACATGAGCCATGTAAAAACCCAAACACCTGCTATTCTTTTTTTACCAATCAGTTTACCATTGTAATTTTTCCTTCTGCTTTATTAATAAGCAGCCCCTGACGGAACTATCGTTGCGGAGCATACGTTGTAGTACGCTATTGCCCTGTGAGAAATCCCACTTAATTCTCCCTGCATAAAAACCATTAGTATTTATACATTTACAGCCATGATGGGCCTGCACCTGCTTATATATACCTGCCGCCGGGCCAAAAGAAGTATGCTAACCGCTATCTTTTTTTTGGCGGGCCTTGTTTCTTTTTGCCAAACAAATATCAGCGGTGTGGTGAATACTTACCACCCTGTGGTGGAAGTGATACCGGCCAAGGCCTGTGTGCGGCTGAGCGATATGACGGGCATAACAGTGAATACCCGCATCCTGCTGGTGCAGATGAAAGGGGCGACCATCAGCACGGCCAATAATGCCAGCTTTGGCGATACGATCACGACCGGCGAGGCGGGCTTTTATGAAGTGGGCACTATCTGCTATATCCGCGATGATTCGGTCTTTCTTTTTCACCAGTTGCTGAATACTTATTCCCCGGCCAGCGGCCAGGTGCAACTGGTGCAGTTTGCTGAATATACTTCTGCGAACGTGGTGGACACCCTGAAAGCAGCGCCCTGGAATGAGACGACGGGCACGGGTGGCGTGATCGCTTTGTTTGCGGATGCGGACATTACCCTGAATGCGCCGATCTATGCCGACTCCAGCGGATACCGGGGCGGCAAGGCCATACTCAGCACGGGTACCTGCAGTAATGTGATACCGGCTTCCAGCTATTATTATACAGCGGCTTTTACCTCTCCGCAAAACGGCGCTTATAAAGGGGAGGGCATTGTAACGATCGGCACTTCGCAAAATGGTGGCCGCGGCGCTTTGCTGAATGGTGGAGGCGGTGGCAATAATCATAATAACAGCGGCGGTGGCGGGGCTAATCTTTCTGCGGGTGGCGCTGGTGGTGGTAACTCGAGCACGGCAGGCTGTACGGCTACGCTGCGGGGCCTGGGTGGTAAGCCGCTGCAAAACTGGGGCGGCCGAAAGATATTCTGCGGCGGTGGCGGTGGTGCGGGACATAATAATAATGGTACGGGTACGAATGGCGGCGGAAACGGAGGCGGCATCATATTTATATGGGCGAACAACCTTGTTGGTAATAGTGAACTGATCAGTGCTAATGGAGGAACTGGTGGCCTCTCTCTGTCTGACGGGGCCGGGGGTGGCGGTTCGGGCGGCACTATTATTCTGAACATAGCTAATTATACGGGACCGGTAAGCGTTCTTGCTAATGGCGGAAACGGAGGCCACTCTGATGACGGGGGAAATATTGGCCGCTGTTTTGGTGGTGGCGGAGGTGGCAGTGGTGGGGCTATTTATTTTTCGGGTTTGGTACCGCCTATTGCTACTTCTGTTGCGGCCGGCGCTGCGGGGGTGGAATCTGGCAGGGATGCTTCCTGCGGAGCGGAACAGGCTGCGGCGGCTGGTGCCGTGGGTGCTGTTTTTTCTTCTTACAGTTTTACCCGGTCTACCAATACGGCCGGATATTGCTCTTTGCTGCTGCCTTCTAAGCTTGTTTATTTCAACGGAAACATTCATAATGAAAAAGCCCTGCTTAGCTGGCAAATACAAAACCCTGAACTGGTCTCGGATTTTATTATTGAAAAGAAGACGGGTACTACTGACTGGGTGGCACTGATGACGACGCCGGCGGATAACAGCCGGGAAATTTATTCTGCGACCGATGCGGGCATTTACCCGGGTGATAATTTTTACCGGCTGCGGATCAGGGAGCGTTCGGGCATGGTGTATTATTCTGCGGTGCGCCGGGTGTTTTATGATGAGGGCAGCGCTGGTTTTTCTTTTTATCCT
>JAEUVL010000997.1 GCA_016786965.1 Chitinophagaceae bacterium | reverse complement strand
GGCAAATAAACGCATACTAACCCGAATCTAAATTTACTTTGTGAAGAACAGACAATTCGCTTTAACATCCATAGCAATCGTAGCCACGGTTGCTATCGTATTTTCAGCCTGCCGGAAGATCAATGACGCAACAAATCTGGGGGGCGACCTGATACCACCGATCGATAATATCACCACTTTTGAAACTTTCCTGGATATTGAAACTAATAACCTGGTTTTTCCGGATACCACAAAGGTGCTGTACAATGATGACCTGATGGTGGGACATATTACCAACGACCCTGAATTCGGCGGCACTCATGGGGATGCTTATTTCAATATCGTTCCGGCCAATACTTTTTTAAACCCTTTTACTCATAAGGATTCTGTAGTGGCTATAGATTCAGTTGTCTTGTCTTTATCTTATCAGGATTCGTACGGAGACACCACCGCCGCCAGTTTTCAAACATTCAGGGTATATGAAATAGCCCAGGGAGCTGGTTTCAATGACACTACATTTTATAAATACAGCCATCCTGATTTTGCAATAGTTGGTCCCGAACTGGGATCGAAGACTTTTCAGATAAGCAAATTAGACGACTCTATCCTGCATATAAGAAGAAGGGATACCACCAAAAATGCTAATGTGATCAGGATTCCGCTGACTAACCAGATAGGCGAGAGGTTTAAGTTGTTTGATACAACGAATACTGCGAATGGTGGTTTCAGGAACGATTCTATATTTAAAACGCTTTTCAGGGGATTTGCGATCAAATCGGATAATTCAGGTAATGCACTTACCTATTTCAGCCCGACCGATAATGCCAAAACAAAACTTATTATTTACTACCGGCTGAAGCGGCCTGCGGGGGTCATAGATACTACTTCAACTGAGTTCTATCATCTTTCCAATGGGCAGGCAAATATCGTTTCCAGGGCACCAGGTGGGAACTGGAACGCTTACCTTAACAATGGGATACCGTCAGATGATAAAGTGTACCTGCAAAGTATTCCGGGGTCGTATGCACAATTAAAAATACCTGGCTTAAGCACCTTCAGTAATGCGGTGATACACAGGGCTGAGATCATTGCCACTCCATTGCGTACACCTGCCTCCGATAAAACATTTACCCAACCCCTGGCCCTTTATCTTGACAGGATCAATAATGCTGGTGATACAGCTTCGACCTTTGATATTGACCAGGCATTAAGTTGGACCTTTATCCCCACCGATCCATTCAATTACAACTTTACTTCCTTTGGCGGTATCAGAAAAGCTGACAGTACTTACCGGTTCAATATCTCCAGATATGTACAAAATTTGATCACGACCAAAAACACCAATTATACATTGCGGCTTTATGCTCCTGTCAGGGCTTTTGAGTATTCTTACTTATATAAGACCAAAAGCCTGATCTATGTAACTGACAGGGTAGCCTGGGGGAGGGTGGTCTTAGGAGGAGGAAACTACGCTGAACCTGCCAAACGGCTTCGTTTAAGAATTGTTTATTCAAAACTATAATCCTGAGTTATTAAGATATGTTCAAAAAGTCTTTCCGCTACAGGCGGGAAGACTTTGTTCATTTATAACGCTGCCCTTATCTTTGCGACCTAAAATTTTTATCATGCCTTATTTATTTACATCAGA
>JAEUVL010000525.1 GCA_016786965.1 Chitinophagaceae bacterium | reverse complement strand
TCCTGGCTTTATAATAAACCTGGCCGTTACTGACGGCCGCAAATAGCAGTAAGGAGATCAGCATCAGGCCTTGTATAGTTAATGGGGCTTTCAAATCAAGCAGTTACTTAAAAGTACAAAATATACCTTTCCTGTTCTTTGGCAATACCCTTATCAGGGGAGGTTAGCAATAGATACCCGGTACGCCGGACTTTAATAACCGCAGCTTTCCTTTTATTTGTCACAGCATATTAGTGGATAATATATAGGTATGAACCCGGCTACTTCGTGATGTAGTAGCACCATCTGAAAAGTTTTCCTTCAAAATCAAATGGTGTGGTAGCCTTTGTAATATCCTTAATCGAGGCCGCCATTATTTTTTCTTTATCCAGCACAAATTTTCTGAAGTTGGTGCTGAAGTAAAGCACACCTCCTTCCGCCAAAGCTGCAAGGCAATCATTGATCAGATCAGCATGGTCCCGCTGAATATCAAGAATATCATCCATCCTTTTACTATTGCTGAAGGTGGGCGGGTCCATAACAATTATATCAAAATATCCCGAGGGCAGTTGCTTCAGGTATTGCTTTACATCAGCATGGATAAACCGGTACTTCCCGGCATCATTGAATCCGTTCAATTGTAAATTCTTTTCTGCCCAATTAAGATAGGTCTTTGAGAGATCAACAGTTATCACTTCGGTCGCAGGCGCCGCAGCCGCATACACTGAAAAAGAACCAGTGTACGCAAACAGGTTCAGCACTCTTTTACCCTTACTTTGTTCTCTCACCATCTGCCGGGTAATTCGGTGATCGAGAAACAGGCCGGTGTCCAGGTAATCACTCAGATTCACAATAAATTTTAACCCGTTCTCCTCCACTTCAAACTCATGCAATACTTCATCATACTTTTGGTATTGGCCCAGGCGGCCCGGTTTTCGCTGCCGCAACTTCAGGAATATATCTTCCTTGGTTACGGCCAGCACCTCACTAATTACCCCGAGGCTCTGTTCCATCCATACATCATGCGCTTCCTCTGTCATCCCATGGTAACGTTTGTATTCCGCCACATATAATTTATTGCCATAAAACTCAATGCAAAAGGGAAATTCCGGCAGATCATGGTCATATACCCGGTAGCAGCTTATGCCTTGCCGCTTTGCCTGCTTGCTCAGGTGACGAAAAACTTTCGTCAGCCTGTTCCGGAACATAATTAACTTGTCTCTATCCATAGTTCACTGAAAAACTTTCACGAAATTCGTATTTCTACCTTCAAACTTCGTATTTATTTAATGTATGCAATTGTAGATATAGAGACCACGGGCGGTTATGCGGCTGCAAACAGTATCACTGAGATATCTGTTCATCTGCATGATGGAAATAGGGTTACTGAAACCTATGAAACACTCATCAATCCTGGCCAGCCCATACCTTATTACATACAATCCATGACCGGGATCACCGACAAGATGGTGGCCACAGCGCCACGCTTTGAAGAAGTGGCTGAAAAAATATATGAGCTGTTAAACAACAGGATATTCATAGCACATAATGTAAATTTTGATTACTCATTTGTAAAAGGCCATCTAAAGGAAGCCGGTTTCGACCTGAATATTAAAAAGCTTTGTACTGTAAGGCTGAGCAGGAAGATATTCCCGGGGCTGCAGTCCTACAGCTTGGGAAAACTTTGCAATGCATTAGGCATTACCATCACAGACCGGCACAGGGCAGGTGGCGACACTGCCGCTACAGTTAAGGTATTTGAATTGCTCCTGAAACATGACAAAGAACAACACATCAGCAAAAGCCTCCAGCGTAATTCCAAAGAATCTGTTCTCCCGCCTAATGTGCCAAAGCAAGATTTTGAACAACTTCCTTACACCCCCGGTGTCTATTTTTTTCATAACGAAAAAGGCAAGGTCGTGTATGTGGGAAAAGCCAATAATATCCGTTACCGGGTCAACAGTCATTTCAGTAATAACTCTGAAAGCAGGCAGAAGCAAAATTTTATGCAGCATGTGCACCATATCAGCTACCAGCCCTGTGGCACAGAACTGATGGCCTGCATACTCGAATCAACAGAAATAAAAAAAAGGTGGCCTGTCTTCAACTCATCCCAAAAAAGATGGGAAGATGTGTATGGCATTTTTCGCTTTGAAGACCAGAATGGCTACCAGCGGCTGGCCATTGATAAGAACCGGAAGTTGCTGAACCCTCTTTATACCTTTCATTACCTGGTGGATGGGCACGCCATTATTAGGAAGCTGATAAAAGATTTCAGCCTGTGCCCTAAACTTTGCTTCATCCAAAAAGATCCCGGCAAATGTGAAGGCATCAATGAAGGCTATTGCAAAGGTGCCTGTGACCACCAGGAACCTCCGCACCTGTACAACGAACGTGTAAAGAAAGCTTGTGACGCTTTGCGGATTCAACCTTCCTTCGCTATTGTAGACAAAGGGTTGAATGGAGATGACCGTTCCTGCATACTGGTGCTGGAAGGGAAATTTTACGGAATGGGATATATATCAGCAGATTTGCCGATAATAGACCCCGAAACGCTGAAAGATCAGCTTACTGTTTATAAAGAGAATAGTTTTATTCGTAACCTGGTAAATGGCTATGCTGCCCGTTTCCCGGCAAAGGTTACGCTGCTGAATACAGTTACTACGAACACTTAATCAAGCCATTCAAAATCTGCTCCCAGCGGCATTTGTTCAAACACCTTTATTACTTCTGCAGGAGGGATGAATAATTTTCTTTCCAGAACGTTCAGCCAGGCACCATCAATTGTTACTACGGCACAGAGTACATCATCTTGTTTCTTTATTTCGTGCAGGATGGTCCAGCGGGAATAATCCTTCCGCCCTTTTACCAATTTCAGGTTAATACTCACCTTGTCTCCATATTTTATTTCCTTTCTGAAGACACATTCTTCCCGGAAGATGATCGGGCCAAACTGCAACTTTTGCATTACCGCAGGCGTCAGTCCTTCCTGCTGCAGGTATTCAATACGGCACATGGCAGCCCAGTCGTAGTACACAGAGTGTCGGAGATGAAAATTAGGATCGAGATCTGACCACCGAACCTGCACCGGCATTGAGAATATATCCATTTCGTTAAGGTTTTTGCATAGCGAAATTAAGTGATCAGGGGTGGACGAAATCCCTTTTCAAGCTGTATTTTTGACGACTTAATATTATGAATCTATGAAGCATTTCTGTATTTCCGTTACTATGTTGATGACTGCCGGGGCCTTATTGGGCCAGCCGGGCAA
>JAEUVL010000476.1 GCA_016786965.1 Chitinophagaceae bacterium | reverse complement strand
TATTGAAGCAGGGCCATATCGCCGGAAAGGGTTGCGGTTTCAATGGCCTTCTCTTTTTCGTTAAAAAACCAGTACAGGCGTGACATCTCCTCATACCTTTTTTTCTGCAGTCTTTTGTCCTGTGCCACTTTATCAATCAATGTTTGCTGAAGGGCAATGGCTTCCTCTTTCTTATTCATGCTCACCAGGGCCATTACTTTATTCTTCATTAAATAATACCACATGGGATTTACTTCGGTGCCTTTGTCATACACTTCCATCGCTTCGTCCGTTTCACCTTTGGCTTGCAGCAAAATGGCCAGCCACAGGTACACATTGGACTGATTGGCATTAAGGCTGATAGCCCGCCGGTAAGTGATCTCCGCCGCATGCCAGTCAAATGTTTGAAAATACCAGTAGCCTAATGAGGCCTGCGTTTCGCCGGAGAAAGAATCCAGGCCTATAGCACTGTCAATGTATTTTTTTGCCTGCCAGAGCATCTCTACAGGGTCCTCATATCCCCGGAAAGAGGACAGCAGGTAAGTATTGGCGAGGCCGGAATAGGCTTCTGCAAATAATTTATCAAGGTGGATGGCTTCCTGGAAATGTTGCCTTGCCAAAAAGGTATCTGCCGCAGTTCTGCTTTCCAGTAATAGTTTGCCACGCATATAATGATCGTATGCCTGCAGGTTAACCGTAGGCAGATAGTCCAGTTGCTGTGTTTCTTTTTTTGAAAGTGCGGTATTTAAAACGGCCGCTATGGCCAGGGCCACTTCCCGCTGAATACTGAAGATATCCTTCATAGAACGGTCGTATGATTCTGCCCAGATATGTTCATCGGTAACAGCATTTATAAGCTGTGCGGTGATACGGACCTTATCATTATGCCGCTGTACACTTCCCTCCAGTATAAGTGACACCCCCAACTCCTTGCCTATTTCTTTGATTGGCTTTGTGGTACTCTTATACTGCATCACCGAAGTGCGGGAAATAACTTTATAAGCTTTTATTTTAGAAAGTTGTGTGATGATGTCTTCCGTGAGCCCATCGCCGAAATACTCCTGTTCCGGGTCATTACTGAGGTTAGCAAAAGGAAGTACTGCAATACTGTTGGCATTTGCCACCACAGGGGCTGCATCAGGTAAATGGCCGGCCTCCTGTACAAAGGTCCCGCTCCCTTCTGTTACGATCTCGTAAATACGAACCGGGGCTTTTACATTCTTCAACTTTGCTTCTTTCACAAAAACAGATTCCAGTTCCTTTTTATTAGCAATGTTCCGGTACACCATTTCGGATATGTAAATACCCCCGGCAGGTGCCAGCGATTGGATGCGGGATGCAATATTGACCACATCACCAAAAACATTTCCGCTGTGGATAACGATATCGCCCATGTGTATGCCGATGCGTACCGGTATCCGGGGTTCGGTTTGAAGGTCTTCCTGGAGCAGTTTGGCAAACTCCGCTGCATCAGTCGCACTTTGAAAAAGAAGCAGGGAGCCGTCGCCATAGTATTGAATAACTTTACCGGTCAGTTCTTCGGCGATCAGCTCAACCGATTCACGAAAGCGGTTGACATTGGCGACAGCAATGTCCTCATCCTCCTGCATCATGGCAGTATAGCCAACAATATCAGCAAAAAGTATAGCAGCAAG
>JAEUVL010000464.1 GCA_016786965.1 Chitinophagaceae bacterium | reverse complement strand
TTGTTCCAGTCCGCTAAGGTGCATGGCGCTTACATATTCGCCATCATAGCAAAATTCCCTGTATGCTTCATCGCTGAAGAGGTAAAGATTGTATTTGATACAAATGAGTTTCAGCGCTTCCATTTCTTCGCGGCTGTAGAGATAGCCGGTTGGATTGTTGGGGCTGCAGATGATGATGGCTTTTGTTTTATCCGTAATTACTTTTTCAAAATCTGCAATGGGAGGGAGGGCAAAACCAGTTTCTATGCGGGAGGTGATGGGCACTACGTTCACACCGGCTGCACAGGCAAAGCCATTGTAGTTGGCATAGAACGGTTCGGGTATGATCACTTCATCACCTGGATTGAGACAGGTAAAGAAACCAAACATGATAGCTTCGCTGCCACCGGTGGTGATGAGTATCTGATCATGCGCCACTTCGATGCCGACACTTTTATAATATTGAACCAATTTGCGGCGATAGCTTTCATTGCCGGCACTGTGGCTGTATTCTAATGTTTTAATATCCGCCTGGCGAACGGCATCTAGTATAGCGGGGGGCGTTTCAATGTCCGGCTGGCCGATATTCAGGTGATAGACTTTGATACCTTTCTTTTTGGCGGCTTCTGCGTAAGGCACCAGTTTGCGAATCGGCGAGGGTGGCATCTGCTGGCCACGGTTGGAGATTGTAAGCATGGGGGCAAAGTTAGGCTTGCAGGGCCAAGCTTCCAACCGGGCAGGAAGAGCGAAAAAATCAGTGTTAGCCCTTACATTTGTAAGATAATTGTAATACTAACAAAGATGAAATATAGCAAGCCCGCCCTTTTGCCTGTAAAACTATTTACCGCTTTTTTATTAATGTTATTACCTTCTGCTGCCATGACCCAGGTAGGAATTGGTACCGACACCCCCCATGTTTCTGCTATGCTGGATGTAAGCAGCATTGATAAAGGCGTATTGATCCCCAGGATAGCGCTGACGGCAGCCAACGTGGCAGCACCTGTTACCAGTCCTGCTGAAGGTTTAATAATTTATAATACTGCCATAGCTGGTGTAGCCCCCAATAATGTAATACCCGGTTATTACTACTGGAATGGCACCCGCTGGTACCCGGTGGTGTCAAAAGGAACCAACCCCGGAGATATGCAATACTGGGATGGCAGTAAATGGGTGATGATACCTGCTGCTACCGCTAACGGTAAAGTACTTACCTGGTGTAATGGCAAACCTGTTTGGGATGGATGTGCTGATACAACTGTTATAGCGCCAGTGAATAATCAATATGAAGGACATATTCTTGACCTGTATGATCCAAATGCATTTGTAACGGTACTCGACCAGCACCCCATTTGTGCCTGGACCAGTGGTGGTAACTCTTTAAAAGTACGCTGCCTGCTGCGTTTTGATTATAGCAATATTCCTCCCGGAGCCATAATCGATAGTGCACGGTTATTTTTATACGCTGATCCTACACCGATCAATGGAAATCTGATTGATGCACATTTTGGCCCAACTAATTCATTTTATGTTCAGCGGATCACTTCAACGTGGACATTGCCGACACCTTTTAGCTGGAATAATCCACCAGTAGCAACCACTACTAACCAACTCGTCATCCCACAAAGTACATCTGCTTTTCAGGATGCAGTGCTGGATGTGACCCAATTGGTAAAAGACCAATTACAGTTCGGCAATAATGGGTTTTATATGCGCCTGGTGAATGAGGTTATCTATAATAGCCGGCAGTATGTATCCAGTAAGAATGCGGATGTAAGCCGTCACCCGAAGATCAAAATATACTGGCATCAATAAGATTAGTATGGTAGGATGGAGATGATAAAGCATGTTTTTTTTTGACAATAATCACCACACCCGCTAATAAGCATCATCTGCTACCGCTTTTTTGTGAGATAGTTTTGAGAAAAAGCGGTTATGAAAAAGATCATCGCAGCCTTTGATGGCCTCAAGTATTCCCGCAGTACCCAGGAGCAT
>JAEUVL010000439.1 GCA_016786965.1 Chitinophagaceae bacterium | reverse complement strand
GTCTAACTGTGCGGTTACGACGTCCCGTTGCGGTGCATGGCCAAAGTTGGAATTACCCATATCAAACAGATCATTCTCTACTGCATATGAAAAATTCTCTGTGCTGCCGCTATGGCTTTTGTACGCTATCTTTTTGGTTTGCCCGAAAAGAAGCATACTGGAAAAAAGAAGGCAAATAGTAAGTATTTGTTTCATGGCTAATACAATTTATTCGGCTGCTCCTAAAGATAAAGAATATTTCCTGTCATCAATGGCTCACATGGCATCCACTTTTTGCTGCAGTTCAGCCACCTGTTTAGACGATAACGCTTTTAATTCATTCACCATTTTTTGTGCCATGGTCTTATTGTGCTGCTTGATATATACCAGGGTGGCATAATACCGGGCATTCTCATTTTTATCATTCAGCAAAATGGCCTTATTCAGGTTCTCCAGCGCCTCGGTGTATCTATCAACTTTATAATAGCTATACCCCAGTTCCACATAAGCCGCTGCATAGGTTGCTTCACTTTTGATAGCTTCTTTCAAATGTGTAATGGCTTCATTGTACTTCCCATTTGAATTAAGACAATACCCCATTCCAAAATGGGCCTTTCTTTCACCAGGCTTTACGTCCAGCGCTTTCTGATACCATACCATGGCCTCGTTCCGGTCCTTTATATTATCCCGGTACACTTCTCCAATACCATTGTATGGGATATGATTCCTTGGTTCCAGGTCTATGGCCTGTTTATAATAACTGATAGCCTGCTCATTTTCTTTCAGGCGGGAACTGGCAAAGCCCAGCTCCAGGTATGTATTAATGTAGTCTGCCTTGTACCCCTTTGATTTCAGCAGGTATGTTTTCGCATCCCCATATTTTTTTATAGCATTATTAATAAACCCTTTTCTATACCAGTACAGGTAGTCCTTTATTTCCGTTTTGGCAGCCGCTTCATACCTGCTAAAATGATCCAGCGCTGCTGTATAGTCCTCTTTATTGTAAGCGATATACCCCAGTTGCTTGTGGGCAAGGGAGTAATCGGATTTTAATGCCAGGCACCGGTCATAAGAGTAGATTGCAGAATCCAGTTTTTCCAGTTTTTCAAATGCATAACCCAATTCAAAATGTACTTTAGGTATTGTGGACCATCCTACCCTTGCTTTACGAAGGTTGTTGATGGCCTCCCGGTAATCTTTCAAGTCATTCAGGCACCAGCCGCTCTCGTAAAAGGCGGCATAGTAATCAGGCTTTAAAGAAGCCGCCTGTTTAAATTTAGCCAGGGCTTCTCTTACATTTTTTTCTTCTTTCAGTTTTACCCCTTCGTTGTAAAGGGTGGTGGCATCTTGTCCGAATGCGGTCATCACACAGCAAAAGGAAAGCGCTATGGTAGTGATCAGGTTTGTTTTCATACCCCGAATGTACCAAATATCTGTTCAGCCATCCATACCGTCCTTTGGGTATTTGGGGGTAGCTCTGCGGCCTGAAACTGCGATGAAAAATCCCCGGGTAGAAAACCGGGGATTGCCAAACAAACCAATCCACTGGAAGTGGAAGAAGTTATCATTTAAAAGTTCATCATATAAATGAAAAGGATAAAGCGTCCACTGACAATGTGAAAGTATTTGAATCTGAAAGCCCATAAAGAGGATTTTTATAACTGCACCCGATTAGCTTATAAGTGAGGAATAATACCGTGAGGCCAGATTACATGACGGACATGCAATATTCTTTTCAGGCTCCCGTTGGTGTAGAAACAAGACTGACGGATGGCCAGACTAATTATTCTCTCCACATTTTTCCTTGCTGCCTGGAGCAGCAAAGTATTGTCACAGCAACAGCAACCTCTCACCGACTCATTTCCCAAAGTGGCTACGGTAAACGTTACAGTTACCAATATGAAAGGGCAAGCCCGAAAAGGAGAACAGGTGTTATTTCGTGGCCTGACAACTGGCCGTATACTATCCGGAACATCTGATGCGGCAGGAAAAATAAAACAATTACTCCCTCCGGGCGATACTTACAACGTAAGTGTGAAAAGCATTTCTGACACAACGAAGTATGCTGTCATTACTGTACCATCCCTGGGAGAGGATGAATTCTTCTCCGAACCTTTTTGGGTGAATATTAAATTTGAACCTGCCCGCAGTTACCGATTGAATAATGTACATTTCGATACCGACAAGGCCAGCCTGCGACCAGATTCCTATACTGAACTGGCAGAGCTACTGGATTACCTGCAACGGCATGATGATATTAAAATAGAAATTGCTGGTCATACAGATAATGTCGGAAGCGATGCGCATAATCTGAAACTCTCGCAAGACAGGGCCAACACGATCCGCAATTACTTAGTGAACAAAGGCATCAAAGCTGTCCGTCTGACTGCTAAAGGATATGGTGCGACACAACCTATTGCAGATAACTCAACGGTGGAAGGAAGACAACTGAACCGCCGTACGGAGGTAAGATTCCTATAAAGGAATGGCATTAACATCCCTTTTTTCATCATTTACTTCGATTGCGGCTGCGTCATAGCATCATATACCGCTGCCCTGTCACCTTCTAAACACTTAAAAATAGCAGCTGCCACCTGCTCCCGGAAGGCCTGATCTTTTCGCACCTGTACCTGCCGGAGGTTCTCTTGCTGTTCAAACAACTGGTAGGCAAACTCCTTATTGAGTTCTGTACTCCGGCTAATGGAATATGTCTTTACTATTGCTGATAATTCCCCGGGACTTACCCTTGACAAAGCAAAGGAATATGAAGTGGCTTGCAATGACCGCTGCCGGTAGTAATACGTTTCAGTTCCTTTATACGCCAACACTACTGCATCATAACGGAAAAGTGAATTGAGTTTCTCAGTAAATA
>JAEUVL010000405.1 GCA_016786965.1 Chitinophagaceae bacterium | reverse complement strand
AAGAAAGAGGCCGGATTGCGCCAGCCTCTTTCTTATTGTCAAAACGAATTAGTCTTTATTTGAAATCTTTCCGCCAAGCAGGTATACCTGGAAACCAATGTTGAAAGCAAAACCGCCGCTGCCTTTAAAGTCCTTGTACTTAGTACGATCGTAACCAGCCAGTGCATCGATAGATACATTTTTGCTGATGAACATGGCAGCGCCACCACCCACAAAGAAATTGGTGCCGGTATTGGACGATGAAAGAGTCCCAACTTTTTGTTTGTTGGTCAGGAAGTTGAAGTTACCCTGTATCACCGGGCGAACGGCTTGCGTTTCAGTAGTAAAATAATACCGGACAAAGGGGCCAATGTAAAAAGAAGTGTTTTTGTTATTACCACTTTTGGAATAGCTGATACCAACATTGCCGCCCACGGCCAGGTTGTCCACTACAAACAGACCGGCATTAGGACTTAAAGCAATCTGCGTGTTGTTGTCAGAGGTGTTCAACCGGAAATTACCACCCACCATCCAGTCATTTTTGGCGGTTTGTGCATTTGCAACCAGCAATCCTGCCATCGCAAGGATACTTAAATAGATTTTTTTCATAACGTAATGATTTTTTGTGGCGCAAAGGTAATGGAAGGAGAAGCAGAAGGAGTATTAAATGCAAAGAAATTATGCACCGGTCAGGCGGGTTCGGTTTCATACACGGGGCTGAATAAATATATTTTTCCGGTTTTAACTTCGGTGCATTTGAACCGCTTGCGTAATTGCTCTCCTTTCCGGAATATCCGACCGTCTTTGATGCGGAACAAACTGTTGGGTGGCAATTCCTCTACCAATAAAAACCCCTGTCCGTTAGTATCATATTTGCGCAGCACTCTTAATAAACCATCCTCCGCACAACTGCTGGCGGCAGGGTTCTTTAAAGAAAGCAACAGCTCCCGTTCCACATCGGCAGGAAAAACTTTATGCAGCAGGAACTGTTGCAGCAGTTGCCCGAAGATATTTTTCCACTCCCTGCCATGCGCCTGTACAGAGCGTCCATGCTGTTCGAAAGTGAGCAGATGGGCAATTTCATGCAGCAGGGTGATGAGAAAAGAGAACTTGTTAAGATTACCATTCACACTGATGCGGTGATTAGCGGCATGGGTGCGGTGCCGGTAATCACCCAGGATGCTCTTCCTCTCCCGGGCAATAGTAAGGTGTACTTTGTGCTGATGCAGGTAAGCCATCACGGCATCGCCGGTACCGGGTGGCAAATATTGCTGCAGGTGATTGATGGGAACTTCCTTCTTAGGCATTCTTTTTTTGCTTCAGGAGTTTGACCAGTGCCTTTGTTTCGATAAAAGTATAGACGATATATAAACCTGCGCAGGCTATCAGTGCCGGCTTGTTCACATTCTTTTTTACGACCATTATGTAAATAAATGCCACGATGGCCACTACAAAGAATTTGATCATGAAACTGCCATACATGGCCCGCACAAATGCCTGCGGGTTCTCTGAGCGTACGGCCCTGTGGGTGATAAAAAAAGCGGCAAAGCTAACTCCAAACAAAAGTAAATTGCCAGCCAGCAGTACTTCCTGGTTGATCCCGTTTTTAGCCAGCCATGCTTTGCCTGTGAGGCAAAAGGCATTGATGAAAACAAATATGATGAGTAAGGGTCTGAGTGACTGCAGTAAGCTTTTATTCATTGGTATTTTTCCTGCTGGTTTCCCGGAATAGTTTGTAAAAAATTGCCGACAGGACGAGCAAAGGTAATACACAGGCCAGCAATGGCGATGTGTGCAGCCATTTATCCCCTTTCAATCCTGCAAAGACGGCAAGTCCTATGGCCACCAGCAACTGGGTGCCGAGGCTGGCATACTTCAGCAGGAATTGCCGGTTACTATTTGACGGCGGCTTGCTGCTCATTATTATTCATCTCTACTACATTGGCCCCCATATGGCACTGACCATTGAAGGTGGCTGAAGGCTCTATCTGTAATTTACCGGCGTACAAATTGCCTGCTACCACACACTGGCCTCTCAGTTGCAGCAGTTCTTTTGCCCGGATATTGCCGGACACTTTACCCACTATATCCGCCTGGTTACCGGAAATATCGCCTTCCACCACACCGGTAGTCCCGACGATGATCTTGGCGGTACTTTTAATGTTGCCGATAACAGTGCCATCGATCCGCAAATCGCTGTTGCTGCTGATGTCGCCTTTTAAGGTGGTACCGGCACTGATAAGTGTGGCCCCGGTGCCATTTGAGTTTGATTGCTGCATGTCGGTTTTGTTTTTGGTATTAAACATAGGTGTATTGATTATTAATCGTTAGATATTTCTGTCTTGGGCACATCGAGTTTTATGGTGTCTAATTTTACTGTACTGTTACCGCTGAGGGCCTTTTTGATCCCTTCGATGTACTGCACATTATAGGCATTTTGTTTTTCGAGGCCATCTACCCTGTATTTTAATTGCCGCAGTTCGGAAGCGGACTTATAATCTGTACTGGCGCCGGGTATATAATACTTCAAAGGTGTGAAAACGATGAGGGCTACTGTTAATCCCACCAGCAGCACAAATATTGTGCTTAACATGATATAAACGCTCAGGCGGGACAATTTAAATGTCACTACTTCTTCGTACGTATCGTCGTTCATCACCACCAGCCGGTAGCGGTTTCGCAGCCTTTTGAGGGTAGAACCGGCGTCTAATTTTACCATAACCAAAATTTAGGGAACTAAAGGTAAGCAAAGGGGGTTGGTTTTGTCAAGGGGCAAGCACTAATATTGGGGAGAAAAAATGCCTTATTTTTATACTAAAATATTTGAAATTCAGTTAATAAGACTTTAGATTGCGGCGATAAATGCGAGTTACCAGATATACCATTACAGCGGCTTTTACCCTTATCCTCCTCCAGTGTACGATTCCCTCTTTCGGGCAGTTGGGGATCATGTTTGATATTAAGAAACCAAAGGAATACGACGAAAGGACGCTCCGTTCAGAGAAATCCGACCAAAAAAAGTTCACCCTGCCCCGCCGGTTCATCCAAAACACCGTAACACATTACAATTATTACTTTAATGCCAACCTGAAGCTGAACGAAGTGCTGGAAAGGGCCAAAACCTCATTTATAGACGATTATTCCAAACTTCTTCCTTTTTACAATTACTCGCTGGATGTAACAGCAGCCGACTCCATACAGTTGGATTCCATCACCTATAAATCATCCAGCGGTATTGCCCTGCATGACCTGCGAAATGACTGGGTGGATAATCTCTACTTACTTTGGGGTGCCTCTTTTTACCTGCAAAAGAAATTTGATTCGGCCTACCTGATGTTCCAGTTCATCAACTATGCCTTTGCACCAAAAGAAAAGGATGG
>JAEUVL010000402.1 GCA_016786965.1 Chitinophagaceae bacterium | reverse complement strand
AAAACTGATCGCCTTTCACCTGAAAGATGTAAAACCTGATGCACTGATCGATGCTGATCTGCAACGGATAGAATTTGTAAAACAGAAATCCACTCATTCATCCAAAGATGAGTTATACATTAACGCCCTTACACATATTGCTAATCAATACGGCAACTTGCCGGCTGCTGCGCAGGCCTGGTACCTTATAGCAGCGGACCATGAACAAAAGGCCAGTACCTACAAACCACTGGGCGATACCGCCTACCGCTACAGCCGCATCAAAGCAAAAGAAATTGCAGAAAGACTGCTGCAACAAAAAGATTCTTCCGAAGGAAAGATGAATGCATATAATCTGCTGAACAGCATCGGCAGCAGATCTCTCCGGTTTTCCGTTGAAAAAGTGAATGTTCCGGATCAGCCTTTCCGGTCTTTGGTGCAATACCGTAATATCGGTACTATCTATCTGCGCCTGATCAAAGCCACCGAAACATTGAAAAAAGCATTGGAGAATCAATACAACCAGGAATACTGGCCTGCCGTTATTGCGGCCAAGCCAATCAAAAACTGGCAGCAAGTATTACCCGCCACTAATGACCTGCAGGAACACAGCACAGAAATAAAAATAGATGGCCTCCCTCCGGGTGAATATATACTGGCCGCTTCCAACGAAAGGGATTTTACCGGCACTAAAACAGTGATCGGCGCCCGTTACTTTTATGTATCTGCCATCAGCTATGCCAACAACGGCAGCGATTTTTTTGTCCTGAACCGTGATAATGGCAACCCCCTTGCCAAAGCCTCCGTGCAAGTATGGGAGCAGAAATATGACTACAAAGTATCCCGCTACACAAAAGAAAAAGGGAAACTTTACACCACTGATGCTAATGGCTTCTTTAAATTGGATCAGCCAAAAAGAGATAATAATAATTACGGGAACTATTCCTACCTGCTGGATATCACTTACAAGGAAGACCGTCTTTTCCTTAATGATCTGATGTATGATTACTACTATTACAATGCAGCAGAAAACGATCCTAAGACCATTACTTCGGTCCATCTTTTTAGTGACAGGAGTATTTACCGTCCGGGGCAAACCGTTTACTTTAAAGGCATCGTACTCAGCAGGAACCAAAAAGAAAAGAAAGGTGGTGTGCAGGCCGGCTATTCCGCCACTATCTACCTGAGGGATGCGAACTATAAAGATGTAGATACCATCAAAGTAAAGACCAATGAGTATGGTTCTTTCAATGGAAAATTCCAGTTGCCACAATCTGGCATGAATGGACAGTTTTCTATTTATACCAAAACAGACAATGGTAATGCAGGCTTTAAAGTAGAGGAATACAAACGGCCCAAATTCTATGTGGATTATGAACCCATAAAAGGCACCTATAAGGTAAATGACAAGATAAAAGTAACCGGTATTGCCAAAGCCTATGCGGGCAACAATATTGATGGTGCCAATGTGAAATACCGCATCGTTCGTCAGCCCCGGTTTTTATACTCGTGGATGTTTTGGCGTTGGTGGCAGCCACCTGCAGAAGAAATGGAGATCGCCAATGGTGAAGTAAAAACTGATAAGGACGGAAAATTTGTGGTGGAGTTCACGGCCATTCCTGACCTGAAGATCGAAAAG
>JAEUVL010000397.1 GCA_016786965.1 Chitinophagaceae bacterium | reverse complement strand
TTTATCATTCACGATCGTCATCCCGATACCATGATGCGGTTCCGCAGCGGTATAGTTCTCCCAATAATACTTACCGCGGGGGTTTTGTCCCGGCACTTCATACGAGGTGGCGGAAGTACGGTAGTCATTTTTACCGATAGGCGCATGTATCGACAGGTACATGGTCTTGGGGGCACCATTCAGTCCCACCCATTGATCACGGACACTCAGCTTCACATCGGTATAATTCTCCACGCCGGTCAGTGCCGGGTTCAGGATGTACTGGTTAAGGATGTACTGTGTGTAATGTGGCCGCTGCTGTGCCATCAATTGCATACTACCCACTAACCCTAAAAGAAAAAATAGTTTACGTTTCATATCAGTTCAATTTCACTTAACGGATTACATCAACATAGCCAGACATTAATTTCCTTCCATTCTTCGGATTCACGATATAATAATAAGTACCTACAGGTACCGGTTGTCCTTTCACGGTTCCATCCCACGGTACATTATAACCATCAGAATGGAAGATCAGTTGTCCGTAGCGGTTGTAAATATCTACGGTAGAACCCGGATAGGTATTCAGGTATGGGATCTCCCACCTGTCATGCACCCCATCACCATTCGGACTGAAAATATTCGGGATAGAAGGGAACTTCAATATCTTGATGAACACCTGGTCATCATCCTGGCATCCGCCACGGGCGGTTACGGTCAGGGTTAAGGTGATATCATCAATACCATTTACGGCCGGGTTCTTCACCGCATTGCTGCCGGCAAAATAACCGGGTAAGGCCGGTGTCCACAAATAAGTAAGATCATTGCCGGTCACTGCTGGCTCCAGCACTATCTGTCCGCCTTCCAGCATTATTCTGTCAGGACCTGCATCTACTACTGGATACGGATGTACCGTAACCGGTAAGGTAAAGGTGGTACTGCGGCATCCATGACTGTTCACGGTAAATAAGGACACATTATAGGTTCTTGGTGTGCTGAAGTTATAGTTCACCACTACCGGGGTGTTCCTTACGTTACCATCATCCATGTTCCAGCTCCACTGTACGGTGGTGCCATCTTCAGGATCACTGTTGTCAGTAAAAGTGAAAGTTCCTGCACCCACACACACTTCTGTTTTATCCGCAGTGAAAGAACCTGTTGGCTGCGGATGAATAGTATTCAGCAAAATTGTAGTGTCGTGCACACAACCCACACCACTGGTGATCTGCAGGTTCACATTGAAGGGGCCGACACTGTTATAGATATGAGAAGGTGATGAATTGGTCGAGGTATTCAACGCACCGCTGGCAGGATCACCAAAATTCCAGAGATAAGTAAAGCTGGCACTGGTGCCATCAGCAATGGTGGAAGGTGCACTATTAAAGGCAACGGTAGCTGCAGGCAAACAAGAGCTGGCCGGCATGGTAAAGTTGGGCCTTGGTATAGGGTTCACAAATACCGGTATGCTGCGTAAGGTACTGCGGCAGCCATTGCTGGTGGTTACAGATAATGTTACAGTATAAGTTCCCCATCCGCTGAACAGATGCGTTGGGTTTTGCAGCGTGGAAGTATTGGCGGCACCACTGGCAGGGTCACCAAAGTTCCAGGTCCAGCCCGTAATGGTACCGGCACCAGGTGGAATAGTGGAACTGCTGCTGTTAAAGCTTACCGGGCTTCCTTCACAATTCAACGTAGAATAAGTGAACTGTGCGGAAGCACTATCCAATACCGTAATGGGTTTTGACAATGTATCTACACAACCACCTGCAGAGGAGGTAAACGTATACTTGATCAGGTAAGTACCCGGTCCTACAGAAGCAGGATTGAATGTACCGGTACCGTTCACTCCCGGACCGGAGAACACACCGGTACCCGGCACCCCTCCTATCTCACTGGCCTGTGTTATCTGGAAAGGCGCTGCATCGAGGCACACATCCGGCATATTATTAAATTGTACCAGCGGCGCTGCATTCACCGTGATCGTTCTCAGCCTGTCATTCACACAAGTGGCTCCCGAATAAGCCCGGTAGCGGATGGTGAAGTTTCTCGTGAGCGGTGACTGGAAGTTGGGATACTTATGCTTATATATTTTACC
>JAEUVL010000377.1 GCA_016786965.1 Chitinophagaceae bacterium | reverse complement strand
TCACGGGCACCTTCAAGCGCATCTCCATATTGTTTTTCCAACTGGTCTCTCTTAGCCACATCTTCAGGGGCAGGTTTTACACCGGGTTTTACTTTGGCTTTCATATCCTTAGCATGGGCTTCTTTTAATTCTCCGAGCTTGGCCGCTTTATTTATAAAATGATCTGCCATGTAGATATATGGATTTTCCACACCCGGCTTGGCAGCAGCTGATCTGTTAAAGGCCTGTACCATTTTAGCTTCCAGTTCATCTGCATTTGAAGGCAACACTGCTCCTTCTACGGATGAGTTTAGTGTATCATAAATGATCTCCCCGAGTATCTGGTTGGCCTTAAAACTATTGGGGTCGGCGGCAAGCACCTCGTCTAGGGCTTTTATCTTATCATTAAAATTTTCTACTAGGCCGACTGCGAAGTCAATTTTATCAAAGCCGAAATACTCACTTTTCGGGTATAATTGAGCGCCTAAGGCTTTGTACTTTTCAAATGCGGCCATATCTTTTTTGCCAAAAGAATAGCTTACAAGGAAACGATACACCGATTCAAACCCGTCACCGGCAATTTTGTTATCTGCCAGCTTAGTATAATATTTAGCTGCATCGTCTTTGTTGCCGCTGTTATCAGCTGTAATAGCTGCCAGAATCAGCACATTTGTATCGAGGGAAACAGAAAGTACTTTATTAGCTATTAACATATCTGAATACTCTACTGCTTTTTTTAACTTTTCAAACCCAGCCTGCCAGCTTTTTTTGGCATAATCGTTATATCCGCCAGAATAATAAGCAGAATATATATTGACAGGCCCGTTTTGATAGATGGGATCAGATAGCAGTGAAACTGACGGATCCATTTCTTTGTATTTTGAAAAAGCGGCAGCTGCATCATTCAGCAATTGCTCTCCTGCCGGGGTGTCTTTATTGGCATCAGAAGTGGCAAGGCCCGCATATATCGTTGCTTTAAGGATATACGCTTCTGCCTTACTGGCAAACTTTGTATTAGTAATGGCTTTATCGAAGTCCGTTTTGGCCTGTGCAAATTTATCTGGGAATATCAGCTGGTTCTTTATGTTCTCATAGTTCTGTGCGGATGTGCTGATCGCTGACAAGCCTATCGTTAATAAGAAAAAAAGTTTTTTCATTTTGATTTTAGGTTGAGTTACAAATTGCTGTTTATTGAGTGTCGCCACCGTTAGATGGAGTTTCATCAGTATCGGTTGCGTTGCCGGTTTCCGGACTGTTTCCAGGCTCATCTGCTGCTGCTTCTGCCTCACCATTACCGTTTTGGGCCTGGTCTTCCAGTTGTGTTATGGCTGCTATTTCATCGCCATCATCAAGCCGTATCAGTTTTACTCCCTGTGTGGCCCTGCCCTGCTCGCTGATGCCACTTACCGGCATGCGTATAGTAACACCGCTTTTGCAGGTGATCATGATATCTTCAGTTTGAGCCACATCCAGTATGCCCACCAGGGAACCTGTCTTGTCAGTAACATTAATTGTCTTCACTCCTTTCCCTCCCCTGTTGGTATAGCGGTACTCATCCACGGGTGTTCTTTTACCATATCCTTTTTCACTTACCACCAACACCGTTCTTGATGCCTGTGTTTCAGGGTTTACACAAATCATACCAACTACTTCATCGCCTTCGTCATTCACTTCTATACCAGCCACACCAATTGCACCCCGTCCGGTAGCCCTTACTTTTTCTTCAGAAAAACGAATAGCCCGCCCGCTCTTTACCGCCATCATTATTTCACTCCTGCCATCTGTCAGTTTTGCCTCCAGCAGTTCATCGCCTTCGTTGATGGTGATGGCATTTACACCCGTTTGACGGGGGCGGCTGAAGTCTTCCAGCTCTGTTTTCTTAATGATCCCTTTTTTGGTGCAAAGAACTATATTATGTGCTTTTACAAACTCTTCATCCTTCAGGTCTTTTACATCAATGATGGCCCTTACCTTATCATCCGGAGGCAGCTGCATCAGGTTTTGAATGGCACGTCCCTTTCCGGTTTTTTCTCCTTCGGGGATTTCATACACATTCAGCCAGTACACCCTTCCCTTTTCCGTAAAGAAAAGCATTGTATGGTGTGTGGATGCCACAAAAAGATGTTCGATATAATCTTCATCCCGGGTCTTGCCTCCCATTACACCACGGCCACCCCGTCTTTGTGCCCGGTATTCATCTGCCGGTGTTCGCTTAATATAGCCGAGATGCGAAATAGTGATCACTACGTCTTCTTCTTTGAT
The DNA here is from genome assembly GCA_016786965.1 of Chitinophagaceae bacterium. Taxonomy (GTDB): domain Bacteria; phylum Bacteroidota; class Bacteroidia; order Chitinophagales; family Chitinophagaceae; genus JJ008. The sequence goes on along the minus strand of JAEUVL010000377.1, from coordinate 1,986 downwards.
CAGGTCCTTTATTTTTACCTCATCATCCAGGTAAGTGATCTCGGCTTTCCTTTCGTCACCGAATTTTTCTTTTATCTCAAGTAATTCCTTTTTGATGATCTCAAACCGCATTCCTTCATTTCCCAGAATTTCATTTAAATGAGCGATCAGTTTCATCAGTTCATCATACTCTTCTTTTATCTTATCCCGCTCCATTCCGGTAAGGCGCTGCAAACGAAGTTCCAGGATAGCTTTGGCCTGTATCTCATCCAGGCCCCAGCCAGCGTTTATCAGATTATCTTTTGCAGTCTCCGGTGTGGAGGAAGCCCGTATCAAAGCGATCACTTCATCCAGGTGGTCCAGGGCTATCAGGTAGCCTTGTAAAATATGGGCCCTTTTCTCTGCTTCCCTAAGTTCAAACTGGGTTCTTCTTACCACTACTTCATGACGGAACTCCACGAACTCACTGATCAGGTCTTTCAGGTTCAAAGTGCGGGGCCGTCCTTTTACGATCGCCACATTATTGATACCGTAAGAAGTTTGCAGATCAGTAAGCTTGTACAATTGATTGATGATAACATTGGCAATAGCATCCCTTTTCAGGTCCACCACTACCCTTGTACCTTCTTTATTGTTCGATTCATTGTTTACATGTGCAATACCATCAATTATCTTTTCATTGACCAATTCGCCGATACGGTTCGTCAGGGCATCCCGGTTCACCTGGTAGGGCACTTCAGTTATGATGATCTGTTCCCTTCCGCTGGCTTTGGTTTCCACGGTCAGTTTGCCCCTTACCACTACCCTGCCGCGACCAAAGTGCATAGCCGCTTTTACACCTTCCATACCGTAAATGACACCTCCGGTGGGGAAATCCGGGGCCTTCACATGCTGCATCAGTTCATCAATAGATATCTCTTTATTTTCAATATAGGCTACGCAGCCGTCTATCACTTCAGAGAGGTTGTGCGGCATCATATTGGTGGCCATACCCACAGCAATGCCGCTGGAGCCATTGATCAGCAATTGAGGAACCCTTGTGGGCAATACAGAGGGCTCTTTTTCTGAATCATCGAAGTTGAGTTGGAAATCAACGGTATCTTTTTCTATGTCATCCAGCATATGCTCGGCAAGCCGTTCAAGTCTTGCCTCAGTATATCGCATGGCCGCAGGCCCGTCACCATCCTGGTTACCAAAGTTACCCTGTCCGTCCACCATCGTGTAGCGCATGCTCCATTCCTGTGCCATACGCACCATAGCATCATATACAGAAGTATCGCCATGGGGATGGTACTTACCTAATACCTCTCCCACCAGACGGGCTGATTTTTTATAGGGCTTGTTGTAATGAAGCCCCAGTTGGTTCATGGCAAATAAAATCCTCCTGTGAACTGGTTTTAGTCCGTCCCGCACATCAGGCAGGGCCCGGCCAACGATCACCGACATTGAATAATCAATGTAGGCCGTCTTCATTTGCTCTTCAATATTAACAGTGATTATACGGTCGCTGTCGTTTGTTTCTAATGGCGCTGAGTTCTCTTCCATTGTTTTTTTGTCCTTCTTCTTTTAAGATTTTTTATCCTGAATATAGCCTGAAAAATGACTCTTTTTTAAGGTCTGCAAATCTAACTTTTCCCGGCCTGAAAACCTGATAAAGAAGGTTGTTTTTTGACCTATTTTTTCCACCCTTGTGGATTAGTTAACTGGCTGAAAATCCGGGGATTTTTACCGGACGTTTTTACCTGCCGATTCTGGTTTTTTCGTCCTAATTTTCCGGTTCTCAACTTGGATTTATATGAAGACGATTCTATTATTTGGGGCCGGAAAATCAGCAACAGTTTTAATTGATTACTTACTGGAAAACGCCATTACTGAAAACTGGAAGGTAATAGTGGTGGATGCGGACCTGAAACTCGTGCAGGCAAAGATCGGGAAGTCCCAAAAAGCAGTGGCCTCCTCCTTTGATATTGCCAATGAAGAAGAAAGGAATAAGCATATCCGCTCTGC
>JAEUVL010000336.1 GCA_016786965.1 Chitinophagaceae bacterium | reverse complement strand
TTAGCCACTATATCAGGCGAACCCTCCAGCGGGGGATCAGTGAATTTCTTCTGGCAGGAAGTCACAAGCAGGCTGGTGACCATGATCATCACCACCAGGTTCAAACAATTATTCTTACAGATACTTTTCATACAATTATTTTTAGCTGATGCAAAAAGCATAAATAGTTTTATTGAATATCAGAGGCGCTCCTTATGCCAACCTGTGTGGTGGTATTAAAAATGGAAACATACCCTGTTACAGAAGTACCACTTGTATTCACCGTGATACCAGAAACCACCCGTACAAACATCGATAAGGTACCAGTAGCATCAGTAATGTTGTAAGTAACACCGGTTGAATTGCTGGATGCCTGAACGATAGACGTCACATTATTGATCTTTACCAGCGTGGAAGACCAGGCGAGCTTATTAGCAATGATATCTGCAACCGTTGCCACACGGGGTGTGATATTGATCGTTCCGCTAACCGGTACCACGTTTGCCTGCGGCACACTTTTCAATTCTATGTCGCCGTTGAAGGTGGTCAGCACACCCCCACCGGTTGGATTGATCTCCAATACACTGCCCATAGGATAAATGGGTGAACCAATAACCGTGTACAGGTACAAACCACTGCCACTTTCATCCTGCAGGCGATAGTTGCTGGACGCTTCATTAGCACTGTTAGATACCACAATACCGCGGATCTTTTTTGTACCGCTGGGTATTGAAAAATCGCCGCTGCCGGGGTACAGGGCTTTAAAGGCCCCTAAGGTCATAAAAGAAGCAGGATCGGATGGCCCGATCGGATCAGGCTCAGTTGGTCCTATCGGCTGCTTATCGCAGGAAAAAGACAGCACACTGAAAAGCATCAGCAGTGTCGCCGCAATGAAAGTGTTATTGAAAAATTTGATACGCATACATTTATATTTATACAGTTCAGTTAGATTAAAAACGAAGGGTCATACTGGCAAAGAAATTAAGGCCATAAGCATAATACAATTTGGCCGGAAATTTCCCAACACTGATCGGGTCAGAGGAAGACTGTTGTGCATCATAGCGCAATTGCTCAAAGCCACCCGTTACAATGTCCTTATTGTCCAGCAGGTTGTTGATGCCCAGGTTAAACACCAGGAAAGTAGCCTTCTTATTGATCTCAAAATCTTTGGGCAACTTCCATGAATAACCACCGAAGAAATCAACTGTATATTGCCTGTCAAACTTGGTCTGATCGAATATTTCATTGTAACCAGCCGTTCCCGGTGTTACAAATTTCAATGCATCCCAGGTGCGGCGCAGCGGGTTAAGGCTCAGGTAAGACTGGTCGAAATAATTACCCGTAAGGCTGATGAACCAAAACTTAGGCGAGCGGTAAGAAATACCGGCACTATAGGCCTCCATCGGTGTGGAAGGCAGCCTGAAGTTCTCCGCATAAATGATCTGCTGGCCCAGCACAGAAGCGCTGTTGTCCACAGTGATCACCGCATTTTGTTTGCTGTTATAATAATATCTGCCAACAGCAGCAGCCGCATTTAATGTAATAGTGGAAGAAAGCCTGGCTTCAATACCAAACTCACCGCCAAAATGCAGTTTATCAATACCGCTGATGGCATAGTTCACAAAGTTCTGGTAAGAGTCGTGATAGAAAGACATCACATCCATACCATCTTCAAACGTAGTATAGTAACCACTCAGCCTTATCTTGAACTTAGGCGCATTCATCACATAACCAGCCTCCCCTGTTTGGATGGTCTCGCTTTTCAGGTTAGCCTGTTGTGCATTGCGTGTCCGGGGAGAGATATATACATTCTCGAAATAAGGAGATCTGGTTTGATAAGAAGCGTTCGCAAAAATATAATTCCGTCCATTGATCTTATAGGTCACACCACCTTTACCACCATAGTTAGTGAATGTATTGCGGGTGCCTTCGCCATAAGAATCGGTAGGAAACAATCCGTTCCTTGTATTACCCTTGCGGTAAAACTCAGTCTGTGAAACCGTACCGGCCAGGAAGAAATCCACTTTGTTGAATTTGAAAACACCCTGGGCCCAGCCTGCCATACGGCTGATATTGATATTATAATCATAGCCAAACTTATCTCCCACATTCAGGATGCGGTTAGGTTTGTCCAGGTCAAACTGGTTCGCCACATTATCCACCGGGAAATCTCTTTCAGCAAACTGGTTTACGTTCACATAAAAATCACCACCCAGCAGATCATCCACTTCTTTATAATAGTGATTGTTCTGAAACTGGTAAGAAGCACCGGCTGTAAAGTCTATATTATCACCAAACTTGGTATTGATAACCGAGTTCGCATTAAAGCGTTTTGTATTAATGATCCTCTCCTCAATGATATATCTTGAACGGTGACCGCTAACGGTATTGCCAGCAATACCATTGGCATCATTAATAGTAGCAAAGCTCGCCCTGTTCACATTGTACAGGTTCTGCCAGTTTATCTGGCGGTAATTGATATCATTCTTCATCAGGTTGTAAAGCTGTTGTCCCTGTGCAGGATCAATCGTACTGGCCCAGGTAGAAGTATAGCTGGGCAAGTAGCGGTAGTAATCAGGTCTTGGGTCAGCCGCATTATACCAGTCCAGTGCCGTTACACTTCTGTCACCGAAAGAATAACCGGCAGCAGTAGTAAGAGTGGTGGTATTATTAATGCGGAAGTCATGCGTAAGAATGAAAACCGGCTGATGGCTCTTAGCCACACTCGCATTTCTCTTCACCCCGTTCTGGTAGCCCCAGTTAGGGTTATAATAATTGGTACCCGCCAGGTCTATCATTTCAGTAACAGAAGCACCCTGTCTTCCATTTTCGGTAGGAGCACCAAAAGCAGTAAGCGACAGTAAATGATTTTGTCCAATGCGTTTATCAATAGCAGCAAAATAGCCAAAGCCATTATAATAGGTACCCGGCACATAGCCTTCATCAGCCCAGCGGCGGCTGCCGCTGATGGTAAAGGCCCATCCTTTTTGACTAAGACCCGTAGAATGGGTGATCATCGCCCTGTTATTATAGTTACGGTTCGAAGCCGCATAGCTGATGCTGGTCTGTGCCCGCTGCCTGCTCGCTCGGGAGTCAATATTGGTATTGCTGCCAATATCGCCAAAGGCGAATGTGTTGTAACGCAATCCCCAGGATATATCCCGGTTGCGCATCACATCATTCAGTCCGCCCCAAAGGCCAAAGGGAGTGAACCCATTATCCAGGTTATCCATAGGGATACCATTCATATAGGTACTGAACAGGTCATTATCATAACCCCTGATCCTGAAGCGAACCGCACTGAAGTTAAAAGAAGCAGCAGAATAGAAAGGGTCCCGTCCCGCCGTCAATAAAGAAGAAGTGTTTTGGGCCCCGCCATCGCCAAGGTCATTTTCGTCCAGCGATACCACGGGAATATTGTCCAGTACTCCGTCTTTTACTTCATCAATGATCGTGTCTCTTTTGGCGGTGGTATCCACCTGGGCAAGGGCTGCTGTTCCCGTACATAGAAGCAATAACAGCAGCAGTCTCATTTTTAGCATGGTTAATTTTTTTTTGGCAAAGTGGCAAAAGTAGCGTTGTTACAGCTATTGGTCTAAAAAAGATAGACACATAATATTTTAATAATGCGGCCTGCCTTTTTGGCTATTGCCAGCGTCCTTTGTTTCTGTATGTTTGTCCCTTTATTTATCATAAGCAATATGAAAAAAGCTATCGCCATAAGCCTCTTCCTGGTTGGCTCTCTGTCTGCAGTCGCCCAGAAAAAAGATTATAAACCAGTCATTATCAGCTTCTACAACCTTGAAAACCTGTACGACACCGTTGATAACACCCTCACCAATGATGAAGAGTTCCTTCCCAACGGGCCACGTAATTATACGACAGCCATTTACATGGATAAGCTGAATAAACTCGCCACCGTCATCTCGCAAATAGGTACCGAAATAAATCCCGACGGACCGGCCATACTCGGCGTGGCAGAAGTGGAAAATGATACCGTGCTGAACGACCTCGTTCGTCAAAAGCTAATAGAAAAAAGAAACTACAAGATCGTTCACTACGATTCTAAAGACATCCGCGGAGTGGATGTGGGATTACTGTACAATCCGAAATACTTTTCCGTAATAACAAGTGATAAATTATTCGTCAGCCTGCCCAGCGGCTCCAAAGATGCCTATTACACCCGTGATATTTTATGGGTAAAAGGGACCCTCGATGGCGAAACCGTTCACATTTATGTGAACCACTGGCCCAGCCGCAGCGGCGGAGAGAAAAGAAGCGCCCCCGGCAGAAATGCTGCCGCACAGGTTTGTAAAAACCATATTGATTCAATAGCCAAACTGGAACCCAATGCCAAGATCATCGTCATGGGAGACCTGAACGATGACCCCATCAATGAAAGCATTACCAAAATACTTGGTGCCAAGCCAAAGGCCGGTGAAGTAATGAAAGGAGGCCTGTTCAACCCCTGGACAGATATGTACAAAAAGGGGAATGGCACACTTGCCTACCAGGATGCCTGGGGACTGTTCGATCAGATCATCATCTCCTATCCCTGGCTCAGCAAAAACCAGGAAGGTCTGTTCTTAGCACAACCACATATTTTCTTCAAAGAATATTTAGTAGAAAACAAAGGCCGCTACAAAGGCTATCCCATGCGCACCTGGGATGGTAATACTTACCGCGGCGGTTACAGCGACCACTTCCCTACCTACCTGGTAATGCTCAAAGAGGTAAAAGAAGTAAAGAAAGGGTTTTAAGAAAAGCCGGATTAACTTAATTGAAATCTGTATTTGTATCATGGCATCATAGCCGCAGAGATATTCTCCGGCGGGTCCGGTCGTGCAAAAAACTTTGCGGCGATGAAATATAAAAGATAACCAGCCAGGCCTCCAATAGTATTCAATAAAAGATCATCCACATCAAAGACACCCAACCCGGTATAAAGCTGTGTGGTTTCAAATAAAAGGCTGACCATAAACACCGCCAGGATAGTTCTCCATCCTTTTCGCAAACGCCTGAACAACCAGGGAAACAAAATTCCCAGTGGTACAAAACCAATTATGTTTCCACCTAAGTTTTTATACTTGGTGTTCTCGTTCATACGGCCATAATAAAACAATTTGATAGTAGAGAACAATTTCCAGTTGGCATTCTTCCACCCTTCCCT
>JAEUVL010000318.1 GCA_016786965.1 Chitinophagaceae bacterium | reverse complement strand
GTTTACACTTTACATTTGCACTCCCCGGAAAACGGGGACAAAACTGCCCGGGTGGCGGAATTGGTAGACGCAGCAGACTCAAAATCTGCCGCCCACAAGGTGTGCTGGTTCGATTCCAGTCCCGGGCACAAAGAAGACCTTCCATGTTACAATGGGAGGTCTTTTTATTTTATCGTGTTGTAAAAGGTGTGCTGGTTCCCTGCCTGAATGCGTCACGCAGGCAGGGATTCCAGTCCCGGGCACAAAACCTCAGCAGTAAGGCTGGGGTTTTTGTTTTAAAAAAAGAAGAAGTCGTACAATACCCGTACGACTTCCTCTTTATTTATAGCGGCTTATTTCTTTTCCAGGTCTTCTTTCGTAAGAATGCGGTAGGTAAGCTCCCCGTTTTTATTCATGAGTATTAAAGTGTCACCGGCATATCGCTTATCTTTTATCTCTGCCAGCCGGTAGGTCAACGCTCCTTCTTTGTTTTCATACCAGATAGTATCTCCCGGTTCGTATAAAGGAAGTTTGATCGAAGGGTTCCAATCCAACATATTTTTTATGCCTTCTGTTTTTTGCATCAAAGGAGGGCGGGCATTCGCTCTTGTACCAAAACTATCCGGTACTGCTTCCATCGCGGAGGTAATGATTTCCGGTTTGTACACAAAGTTGAATCGCAACTCACCCGAGAGATCAACATACACTGCCAGCCTGTCCTGTATTAATGCCACACCGCTTATCACCACATCTTTCAGTTTGTAATGCACCGTTCCCTCGTCAATTTCTTTTTTCCCCTCCGCAAATTCTTTTCGCAGTGCATTCAGTTCTTTATCCACTTTAAAGCGGCTGTTATCCTGCAGGTACTTCACGGCATGTTTACTGGCTGCCTCGCTTAGTACTTTCAGCACAATGTTCTTCGACTCCAGCGTAAAATCAAGGTCTTTAAAATAAAACTCTTCCTTTACCGCGTCATAAGCAGGTTCTCCCCACAAATAAATGGTACCCAGTTTGCGCCCATTCTTTTTATTCTTCTTTATCTCCACACCCACCACTATCTTTTTATTACCGGGGTATATTTCCACGTTGCCCGTAGTCACGGGTATCTTGAAGTCAAGGGTTTTCAGGTAAGAAGCAAGCAGGGCCTCCATCGTGTCTGCCATATATTGGTAAGTGGCATAGCCGCCTATTCTCAGGTGCACACCCGGCTTTTCATTGGCCACCCGTACCGGCAGTTGTTGTATCGCAATAGCAGGTGCTGTTTGGGCTAAGATAAGCTGTGGTTTAGCCGTCAGCCCCACATTGATATTCAGGCCGGATGCATTGATATAAGGCTGGGAGATAAAACCGCTTAATGGATTAGGCTGAAACCATGTTTTATGGGCCACCGGAAACACCTGCTGCATCCGGGCCAGGTTTTCATGTACAGCATCCTTTACAATATTGATCTCCCCGGCTTCAGAGATGGCCTTATTGATCGCTTTATTGATGCTGCTTTCCAATACTCTTTTCAGCACTTCCTTAGAGGCCAGGTACTGGGGGTTGATGTACTGGTAAATGTTTAATCCTTTTACGGCCAGTTCGCTGTTGCAGATCTTTGTAAAGTCTATTTCGGTGCCATCATCCTTCAGGGTTATTTTTAAAGACAGGTCGGGGTTCAGCGACACATTTATTTTGAAGGTGCATTTGTTTTCAATGCCGCAGGTAAGCACACCTTTCAGTTTTAGTTTAGGCCCAAAGGGGATAGGTGTCACCGGTTGCTTATAATCAATAGAGAGGTCTGTCCTGATGGTAGTAATGATCTCCATATCCTGGCCGTCGGGCTTGATCTCAAAATCTTTCATTTTTACCGTATAGTTGATCCAGGCACCCACATCATACATCTTATCCACCAGGTTGGTGATGGGTTTGCTTACATACCGGTACACCGCTTCCACCGGATCCACCCACACCTGCACCGGGTAGGTGAATGTTTCAATGATATCTTTATAGCAGGTGCCCCATTTCAATGGGTTGATCAGGCAGCTAAATCCTTTTTTAATTTTCCGGGTACCTTCCTTCCAGATGGTCTTATAGTAGCCCGGAGTAAAAGGCTTTACCAATTCCCTCACCAGTTCTTCCGTGGTGATGGATTCCGTGGCCAGCAGCTTAATGTCTATCTCAGGGGTTTTGCCTTTGGCCAGTGGGTTTTGTATCTCATCTCTTATCATCCGGGAAAGAGACGTAAAAGAAGAATTGACAGGGACCACGATAGTAGATACCGGCTGGTCCGGCTCGGGTTCTGCCATAAAAGCAGGCCGCTCCACCTTGAAGCGGCAGGCAGAGAACAGGAAACCGCTAACTAAAACGAAAACAAGAATTCGGCGCATACAGAAAGTTTTAGTGTGAAAAAGGATGGTGACAATGGCGCATAGCGGCGTACTGCCCGTACCGGCATTAGTACCGCTAATGAGATCATTTGGTTACTGGTATTTTATTGGAGTAAACTTATCACCCTGTCATCAGGTATAATACCGTTCTTTCACGCAGGAAATATTGTATTAACACCTTTTTACGCCGGTGTCCGGCAGAGGCGGGCAAAAGCGGCAGCTATAAAAAAGATAATAGAAGGAAGATGTCTATCTCCCATCCAACTCTTTCCGTATCCGGTCAATATATTTTTTCTTGTAGTAGTACTCCTTCACCTGCAGCAGTTCTTTTTCGGTAGTAACACCTTCCCGATAGTTTTCAATAATTTCTTTAACAGGAGCATATATTTCCGATTGCAGGTTATCAATACTTGATTGCAGGCCCGTTACCGCATCCGGCCCGTCCGCATCCATCAGCGCTTCGTTAATGTCCATTACCTCCATCAGGAAAGCAGGCGGCAGTTCATACTTTTCCTCCTCTTCCAGCAGGCCCTTCAGTTGCAGCACATACTTTATCACTTCATCCGGGTGCTGAAAGGTCTTCCAGGCCTTATTCAGCAGGGCAGAGGTTTCCAGCGCCTCCGCCTGCACCGCCTCACTTTCCTTAGCCACCAGGTCCGGGTGAAACTGGCGGCTCAGCGCAAAGAACTGGCGGGAGAGCAGCGCAGGGTTCACTGTCAGTTGCACCGGAATATCAAAAAGTTCAAAGTAGGTCATCGCCGTTTATGTGTTGTCAGCCCGTTTCTAAAAAAAATATCCTTAGTTTGAGTTACAAAACAGGATTGTAAACGTACAAATCTACGAATTAAGCATGCAGGTAAGCAGGAACTTCCCGGATTCGGAACTGGTGGACAATCTCAGGACCGGACAGCAAATGGACGAAACCATCAGGGCCTTGTACAGGGGCCACTTCGACAGCCTGAGCTGGTATGTAATGAACAACAGCGGCAGCAGGCAGGATGCAGAAGACATCTTCCAGGAAGTAATGGTCAGCTTTATCGACCTGGTGAAAAAGGATAAGTTCCGGGGAGAATCCACCGTCAAAACATTCCTGTATTCACTCAACAGGCACACCTGGCTGAATGAACTGAAAAGGAGAGGACGGGCATCCCTGCGGGAAGAAAAATTTGAAAAGGCGCAGGACAGGGTGGAGGCCGATGCCGGTCACCACATAGCCGACCGCGAAGGAAAAGCCGAAGTGATGCGGCTGGTGGGAGAGCTCGGAGATACCTGCCGAAAGATCTTGGTACTGTTCTATTATGAGAACATGTCGATGAAAGAGATACTCGATGCCACCGACTATGAAAATGAACAGGTGGTGCGCAACAAAAAGTATAAGTGCCTCAAGCAACTCGAACAAATGATCATGGAAAAACCATTATTAAAAGAAACATTGAAAACTTTATTGCATGGATAATTCTACACCTGGTATGAATGAACTGCTGGTGCAATACCTCGATGGTACGCTGCAAAGCCCGGAAAAGGAAAACCTGAAAGCCCAGCTCGCAGCAGATGCGGCCCTGCAACAGGAGTTTGACAGCCTGCTGCTCACCCGTGAGGCCGTCCGCTACTATGGACTCAAGGAAAAAGTGGCCACCGTGCACCAGCAAATGATGGAAGAAATGAAAGCCCCGGTGAAACAAATAGGCGGCACCCGCCGGATGTTGCGCTATGCCGCATCCATAGCGGCCAGCCTCCTGTTGCTCGTAGGTGGCTACCTCGCCTACACCTTCTTCACCCTTTCCTCAGAAAAAGTGTACAGCGCCAATTACCAGAAATATGAACCAGCCACCGTAAGAGACGGCGGCGCCACCGAATCCGCCATTGAAAAAGCCTACCGCCAGGGCAACTACCAGGAAGTGATAGAACTGCACAATGCCAAGCCCGACCGTACCGCCGGCGATGAATTCATCTGCGGGGCCGCCGCCATGGAGCTGAATAATAACACCATCGCCATAAAATGCTTCACCGAAGTGCTCGCCATCAACACCAAAACCGGCACCAAAGCGCTGAATGATGAAGCAGAGTATTATTTATCCCTCAGCTATGTGCGCAACAAAGACTACGATTATGCCCTCGACATCATGCACCGGATAAAAGAAGACGCCGG
>JAEUVL010000317.1 GCA_016786965.1 Chitinophagaceae bacterium | reverse complement strand
TAAATCACCCGCCACTTATAAGATACCAGTACAAAAAACAGAAGAAGGAAAAGACGTGGCCGAAGGCACCCTGATATTCGATAAAGAAACAAACACTCTCAGCATCGCCATCGGAAAGCCTTTTAATGCAGAAGATCCGGCTGCAGCCTTTACCGCACCTGTAGAAGAAGAACCTGCAGTAACGAAAACATCAAAAACAGCAAAAACAAAAAAACCGGCCACGCCTAAGACCTGGATATATGTAGGCACCAAACAGGCCAAAGAAACAGTTATGAATTAAGATATTTTTCTTGGGACGGTTCACACAAAAACGAAAGAGGTTGCAGCACTGCAGCCTCTTTCCATTTTATTTCAGTACAATTGCATCATGCAGCGAAGAATTTTCCTGGTCGGTTTCCTTATTATGTTTGTTGGCACAATGCTTCTTTGTATGAGTACAGGTAAGCCGTTGATATTTAATCCTCCTGATTACAGCTTAAAAGCAATTGCGGTTTTTGCTCTTTTCATTGGCTTCTGGTGTTTCTTACTGGTTTATATAAGTCTTCCTTTTATAAACTCATTCAGGCCGGCAAAACTCCAAAGCCACCGTTATGAAGCATTCTATATCTTGAGTATCTTCATTCTTCTTCAAATAGCAATAATTGTATTCGGCTACCTTGAATCCGCCTTTGTTTGGGATGCATCAGCCGATCTCTTGTACTATTACAAAGGCGTTTCCAATAGCCGCATATATATCATTACCAGCAACTGTACCGCTGTAATAGCCGCCTCGCTCTATGCCAGGTACCAGTACCATAAAACCAGGACAGATGAAAATTCGAAACTGGACCTGAAGTAATTCTAACAATCAATTCGCCCTGCTAATTGATCACCGCATTTATCTTCTGCCACAGATCATTATCAAAACCAGATAAGGCAAACACCGGGTTCAGCGGGTCAGAAGCATCACCCATTCTTATCACCACCATTTTCTTGCTCGGTACCACATATATCCGCTGATCTTCAGCACCCATCGCCGCATACATATCCGCAGGCGCATTAGGCACCAGGCTGCCCGGGTACACCGTTTGTCCG
>JAEUVL010000288.1 GCA_016786965.1 Chitinophagaceae bacterium | reverse complement strand
CAATACGCTGGCGCTGCGAACGCAGTTGGACAGCGGGTCAGGTTTTTCATCGTTGCTGTTGCGGGTAAAAGAAACGACCGTGGAAGGGTTCAGCCACCAGGTGTACCCGTTCGACCGGCTGGTGGAAGAGCTTGATATAGTGCAGAACCCGTCAAGGTCACCATTGTTTGATGTGGCGGTGATCCTGCAGAATATCCGTTTGCACGAGGAGTCGGAGCTAAGTATGGAAGGGGTGAGTATAGAGCCGTCGGGCACCGAGCTGAAGATAAGCAAGGGCGACCTTCGGTTCCAGTTCGTGGAGCAGGGTGATGGTATCGGGTCGGAGATCGAGTATAATACAGATCTTTTTGACCGTGACCGTATAGAGCGTATGGCGGATCAGTTACAGCGCTTACTGGAAGAAGTGCTGGCAGATAAGGAGAAGAGTTTACAGGAGCTGCGCAAATTACTTAAGGAGGAAAAGTTTCATTCAAATATTAAGTTATAAAATTCTCTTTTTAATCGGACTGAGGAATCTCCAAGCTGTTTTTGAAGTATAGTGGCGGTCGACCAGATATAAATACCTAATTTAATTCTTGTCATAATGATTGAGCTAATCAAAACCAGAAAGTATGAAGTGGACTGGCCAGGGTGGTCTCTTTTGTCAAATCAATTTGGCGACGAATTTGATGAAGCAGCCCGTGTAAGAATGATTATAGGTGGAAAACGATTAATACCATTTATAGCCAAACATAAAGCCAGGCTGGGGAAGTCGTTTCTTGAAATAGGCCCTTTTTTTAATCCTGTTGTTCTGAGCAGGGAGCTTAGCGATGTTATTTCCGTCAACAGTTTTATTCTGTTCCTGGAAAATGATCCATTTGCTATTGACTGGCTAAAATTGAACTTCAATGCCAATGTAATTTCATTGGATATAAATGATCCGGCATTTAGCAATGCGTTGGCTACCTCTATGTTTAACGAAGGAGTAGATACGAAGAACCTTCTTGATTGTGTACTTATCTCGCAAGTACTGAATTATATTGATTTCCGTATGCTATTGGAAACTGTTTATACTTTAATGAAGCCCGGTGGGTTATTATTTATTAATAACGTGATCGATTACGGGATCCCGCCGCTCTTTTCTCCCGGAAGACCCCGCAGTAATGAAGACTTAGAGGAAGGGGCAATTAATAAAGGGTTTAAAATTGTTGAAAAAGAAATTATCCCCAGGCGTTTTAGAAAAGAAACTAATGACCGCCTGATTCTTGTTCTCGAAAAATAATCAATCTATCATTTTAATTACACTGATCATTGAGATTGGATAATTCCTTTCTTGCAATTAGTCATATTCATATAAGAAAGAAATATAAAAATTATGAACAAAGAACTTATTCACCGTGTATTTGAGTCCCGGATAGGAGAGTATGGGGAGTTGTTGGCGTTAGAGAGTGCGGAGGGGGAGGTAAGTTATGTGGAGTTGAATGCGGGATCTAACCGGGTAGGTCATATGCTAAAGGATATGGGATTACAGA
>JAEUVL010000279.1 GCA_016786965.1 Chitinophagaceae bacterium | reverse complement strand
AATGCACCCGGTTGATAGTAATGATATTTCATTTAAAATAGCCGGGTTACAAGCTTTCCGGCAAGCATTCCAGCAGGCAGACCCGCAGATATTGGAACCGATCTATCATGTGGAAGTCCTTTGCCCGGATGACCTTACCGGTGCTGTAATGGGCGATCTCCAGAGTCGTCGGGCCATTGTGGAAGGTATTGACAGTGAGGGACACTTTCAAAAGATCATTGCGAAAGTACCTTTGGCAGAAATGGATGGATACTCCTCTTCTTTACGGTCTATTACACAGGGCAGGGCGAAGTTTAAAATGAACTTTAACGGGTATGAGCCGCTGCCGTTTGATCTGCAACGTAAGCTCATAGATGAATATAGTAAAACAGTTAAGGAAGAGCTTGTATAAAAAGTGTATTTTATTGGAAGAACAGCAAACGGATAATTCTAATTATCCGTTTGTTATTTTGTGGACGGCGGCCAAAAGAAAGACAAATATTTATGTAAGATAGAAATTTACATGCACGATCAGTCAATATTACAACATCTGTTGACTTTTTTTACGACCTTGCCAAGTAGCAGCGATGTAGATATGTTTGCTGATCATTACCATTGAAAATGGAAAAATCAAGACCAATACACCCGGACTTTCTTTTTCTTTTGTCGTTTAAAGGAGAGGAAGTCATTGAATTGTTTAAAGACCTGCGAGAATTTGTGCTTGAGATTTATCCCGGCAGCAATGAATTGTTGTATCATACTCACGCCCTGACGACAGTGTTTTCAATTTCCGATAAGTTGTCTGATGCATTCTGCATGCTGCCGATATATACCAATCATTTGAATTTAGGATTTAACAAAGGGACATTGCTTACCGATCCGCATAAGCTATTGACCGGTACAGGAAATTTGATACGGCATATTCCAGTACAAACAGTAAAAGATTACAGAAATAAGAAAGTAAAAGAACTGATAAAATCAGCAGTTAACTTCGCCATAAAAGACATGGATCAGCCAATCAAATCAACAGGAATGACTTTTTCAAAAATCAAGAAGAAATAACCTGTCGATCAAATTGTTAACCGATAGCTATCCTTAACACCACTTTTTATATATGAGATATAAGATACTGTCCACCAGTTTGTTAATACTGAATCTGAATCTATTTGCCCAGGTGAAGGAATTAGAAAATTTCCGGAAGGAGGTGACCATGTTCGTAAACTATGATAATGGGAAAATTGATTCTTTGCCAAAAACATCTTCCAATACTACCAGGCTAAAAGAAAACATGGAAGCTGCCTTCCTGACCTTTATTAAGCATAAAAGCAGTAAGGACCTGGAAGACCTGAAACGGAATAGTATCAATAACAGGACAGACTATATAATTGGTAATAATAATTATTTCTTCGCCGACTTGAGAAGAGATCCGGCCCGGAAAGAGCTGAAAAACAATGTAAATTACAGTATATCCTTTTATGGGCTGTATGACTACCGCCTGCCCAATTTTGTTTCTTTTTATATTCAACCATTTACCGTTGACGGGAAAGAATATATTGTTTATTACTATAAGCTGAATGGAGCAGGAACGTATTATATTAAAGGTGCCGAGAATAACGCAATCGTATATAAAGGGGAAGCTTTTACATCCGCAGCAGCCATTCTTTCATTCAGCAGGGTCGAAAAAGACCATTTTCTGTTAGTGGAAGATATGGGTAATCATGGGCAAAGGGCCATTGTGTTACAGTCGGCCCCTGCGGGCTGGAAGAGCATTAATGCTTTTGCTGGTAAGGCATTTGTGAACAGTACGGGAGATTATTCTAAATTGATGAATAAAGCCCCCCGCACTTATCTGCGCTTTGCGGAAAGCAGAACTATTGTTTCAATGTACGGCTCCAGATTTTTGAGTAAATATGAAATTCAATTTGATGAGGTTTCCAAAACTATTTCGTACAGACAGTACAGGCAAAATGAGAACGAGGTAGTAATGGTGCATGCGAAATGGGAGAATAAGTTATTTAAGATCGATGACTACTATATTGGCACTCATCTGAATGATGAGGAAATACCCATGCCGATGGGGCTGCACCGTTCAGAGTAGGAGTGGAGGAAGAAATTTACTGTTGCCACAAGGATAACCGGATAGCAATCGAAATATTGCTGACTGAGAATAATAGTTAGGATATGTCTATTGAAGTTTTTTTATATAACTTTATTTATAGCCAGCCAATATTTCCGGCGGGCGAAGTTATTTATCAATAATTACTGATAGATATAAAAACATTTTAAACGACTCACAATGAAGCATTCGTTAGTTATTTTGACAATTCTGACAACCATTAGTTTTCATTCATATTCACAAACAGAAACCCAACCAGTTGTTTCGTTTAACGGGTTTTACATTGCAAAGACTGGAAGTGTTCCTGCAGCTAATATTGAGATATTTACCTACCTGCTATTCTACGAGGATGGAACGGTGTACCTGCAATCGGTCTCTGCAAATGATCCGCAATCCGTAGCTAAATGGTTCGGGCGGGATAAGAAATTTTCTCAAAAGGGAACATATATTATTGATGGATCGGGCATTGTTGTAAATCTTACAAATAAAGATACCGAGGATGCTAAATTGGAAGGAATTGTAGAAACAAGCTTTAAAGGATCGATCAAGCCAAATAATCAACTATGCCTGGTGCGGGATAAAGAAACCGAGGAAAAGTGTTTTGTGTTTTCAAAGATCCCGTAAATCCCAATCATTATCCTCCTACTTCATATAATAGTTTCTATCGGTCTTTACGACTTGTATTGACCTAATAACCTCCTGTTTAGCCACTACACAGCAGATCATTACATTGTTAATTCTGAAAAGAGGTTATTTTTTATCAAACAACTGATCCACCATTTGCTGGTTGAAATGTTTGACAGGGTCGCCAGTAATGTTGTGATATACAGCGCTGATAAAAATAGTTTGTGCTGCACTGATGACGGCCATTACTGTAAATACTCCTGCCACTGCCAATCCTATTCCCACGATAGGGCTGAAAATATTACCGATAAAAAAGAGCGGTAAGCCGACAATGATCATCCCAATGAACTGGATAAGACCGAAACTGAAATTAGCACCAAGGCTTTCACCCCATTTCTGTTTCATCATTGCGCTAGAACGTTTTACAGCTTCCAGCGGTCCGGCATTTTCATAGGCGATCACCGGAACCACAAAGAAAGTGGCCACACTCCAGACTATACCCACCAGGCCAGTTATGATCTTGCCAAACATGCCTACATTTTCCTGGATGGTGCGTAAAAGCAGGCCAATAGTGGCTGCAAAAAATGCCCAGGAGAAAATAGCGCCGATACGACTGGCGCTGAAGCGGAGACCTTTCGCCACTGTCACTTCCTCACCCCGGTAGTAAAGCCGGGTGCAATGGATCAATGCCATATTGAAAAACACAACGATAAAATAATTCACGATATAAAAGGCGAAAAGCAGAAGATAATAGACCGGGGAGCCTTGTTCAGCAATGGCGATATTATCAAAATCCCAACCTGCCGATGCCAGAACGCTGGTAAAAAAAGAGGCCATGATCAAAAAAATAGCGACGCCTGAAAGAATGGGGAAAATGATCAATTGCTTATTTTCTTTCAGCACTTTAAAACTGTTCATCGCAATGGTCCATCCGTTGGAAAGGCGGTCAAAAAAGCTCATAGATTATTTTTTAAATGATTATGTGTATAAATGTAACGAATTAAGTGTTAATGGGCGCATGGCTAGCGGATTGGTTTCGATGCCAGTTCAAAGCCTGCCGGATATGACATTTTGGCTGGGATACCGCCTAAACAATCCCTCAAAAACCGCCTAAATCCGCTACCTTTGCCCACCTGAAAAAAGAAGGGAAACGTACATGAAGAACATCCGCAATTTTTGCATTATCGCACATATTGACCACGGTAAATCTACCCTGGCTGACAGGCTGTTACAAAGCACGGGCACTATCAGTGACAGGGACATGATGGACCAGGTGCTGGACGATATGGACCTTGAACGGGAAAAGGGTATTACGATCAAGAGCCACGCCATCCAGATCAATTACAAGCATACAGACGGTCAGGAGTATATCCTGAACCTGATCGATACTCCCGGCCACGTAGATTTCAGTTACGAGGTAAGCCGGGCACTCGCCGCCTGCGAAGGATGCCTGCTATTGGTAGATGCAACACAAGGTATTCAGGCGCAGACAATCAGCAACTTATACCTCGCAATTGATAATGATCTTGAGATAATTCCCGTGATCAACAAGATCGATATGGACGGGGCTATGATCGAGGAAGTGGAAGATCAGATCATCGAACTGATCGGCTGTAAAAAAGAAGATATTCTGCACGCCAGCGGCCGCACAGGCGTAGGAGTGGAGAAAGTACTGGATGCCATTGTTAGCCGCATTCCCGCACCGACAGGTAAGCCAGATGCGCCTTTACAGGCATTGATATTTGACAGCATGTTCAATTCTTTCCGGGGTATCATTGTGTATTTCCGGGTAAGAAATGGCTCTATAAAGAAAGGCGATAAGGTGAAATTTGTAAGTACGAACCAGGAGTATGATGCGGATGAAGTAGGTATTCTAAAACTGAAGATGACGGAGAAGAAGGAAGTGTTGTGTGGCGATGTGGGCTACCTGATCACGGGTATCAAAAATGCCAAAGAGGTAAAGGTGGGCGATACCATTACACTGGCAGCCAACCCCACCCAGGAGATCATCAAAGGTTTCCAGGAAGTGAAGCCAATGGTATTTGCTGGTATCTTTCCCGTGAACACAGATGATTTTGAGGAACTGAGGGACTGTATGGACAAACTGCAGTTAAACGATGCTTCACTGACCTACGAATTAGAAACCTCGCAGGCCCTTGGTTTTGGTTTCCGTTGCGGCTTCCTCGGTATGCTGCACATGGAGATCATCCAGGAAAGGCTGGAAAGAGAGTTTAACCAAACGGTCATCACTACTGTTCCAAACGTTAGTTTTATCGCATACACCACCAAAGGAGAGAAGATAATTGTAAACAACCCCACAGAATTCCCCGACCCGGTAAAAACGGAGCGGATAGAAGAGCCATTTATCAAAGCACAGATCATTACCAAACCGGAGTATATTGGCAACATCATGACGCTTTGCCTCGGCAAACGGGGAATGCTGATGAACCAAAGTTACCTGACCACCACCCGGGTGGAGCTGATCTTCGAAATGCCATTGACAGAGATCGTATTTGATTTCTACGATAAATTAAAATCTCAAACGAGAGGGTACGCCTCTTTTGATTATCACCCGATAGGCTTCCGTGATGCAGATATTGTAAAGATGGACATCCTATTGAACGGTGATAAAGTGGATGCCCTTAGTGCATTGATACACCGCAGCAAAGGACAGGAGTTTGGCCGCAAGCTTTGCGAGAAACTGAAAGAACTGGTGCCACGACAGCAATTCCAGATTGCCATACAGGCCGCCATCGGTGCCAAAGTACTGGCCAGGGAAACGATCTCTGCCATGCGGAAAGATGTAACAGCCAAATGTTATGGTGGTGACATCAGCCGGAAACGTAAACTGCTGGAGAAGCAAAAAGAAGGAAAGAAGCGGATGAGGCAAATCGGCAACGTGGAAGTACCGCAGGAGGCGTTCCTGGCTGTGTTGAAACTGGATGATTGATCTTTATAAAGAATTAAAGTTTCCTATATTATTTAAAGGCATCAGTGATCTGATGCCTTTTTTGTTTACTGTAACCTGTTGGGCTTTTGGTTTGTCCTACCGGTATGAAGTATTTAACTGGTGTGGCATTACTCTTTCTCTTTTCCTGCTCGGCACAGACGCCGGGTTTAGTAAAGGAAAGTAAACTACTGTCATTTTCAACACCACGGCGGGTAACGGTGGCGGGTTATTCCGGTCACCTGATGGAGCCTTTTATATCCAGGGATGGTCGTTGGTTATTTTTCAACGATCTCAATGACCCGTCAGTCAATACAAATATTCTTTATGCTGAAAGGATCAGTGATACTCTTTTTCAGTTTGCCGGTGAAGTGGGAGGGTTAAACTCACCTTATCTCGATGGCGTGGCCAGTATGGATAATGCTGGCAATTTATATTTCATTACCACGAGGAGTTACCCGCAGGATTTCTCCACGGTGTATAGAGGCATATTCAATAATGGAACACTTACGGCCACAGAGAAAGTGAACGGTATCTCATTACAACAACCGGGCTGGGTCGACTTTGATGTGGAAATAAGCGCCGATGGACAAACCATCTATTTTTCAGAAGGACGGTTCAATCAAACAGGTCAGCCGCTAACGGCGGATATTATGGTGGCCAAAAGAACAGCTGATGCCTTTACGAGAGAAACCGGGGATGGTATAATTCCCGGACATATCAATACAGGCGCCTTAGAATACGCTGCAGGCATATCAGCCGATGAACTGACCCTATACTTCACCCGGTGGGCTGGTGTGGGCAGCGGAACAGTGCCCCGACTTTATTATGCTACGAGGGAAAACAAGGCACTTCCTTTTGACAGTCCGCTCCTGATCAATGAAGCGGAAGGGTTTACAGAAGCTGTTTCAACAGCAGCCGACGGCCTGTTATATTTTCATATAAGAGACAGCGATACTTTTCATTTGTATTGTATAAAACGTTTGTAAAGTGTTAGACTGATTACCAGCTATGCTATATTAGTTCTTAATTAATGTATTAATTGTATTTTAGAGTTTCAACACATGGATTGAAACTTTCGCAACTCATAAATTATCCGCTGGGCCTGCTGGGGCTGAAGATGGTACGCCGGAAGAACCTGCAATTAGTTAACCGGCTTGACCTGGAACAGGATAAAGCATTCATGATCCTGTATGAAAAGGTGAAACCATTCACCATGGTGGACATAGAGAGATGTTATGCTTTGTATGAATCAGTTCAGTTTATTATTAAAAACAATATTCCCGGCGACCTGGTAGAATGTGGTGTATGGAAAGGAGGGAGTGCCATGCTAATGGCTTACACCTTACAGCGAGCAGGCATTACCAACCGGAGGCTTTACCTGTATGATACATTTGAAGGGATGACCCAACCCGGTGAGCGGGACGGACAAAATGAAAAAGACGAATGGGAGAGTAACCGGGTAACGGATACCCTTAACAATATGTGTTACGCACCCATTGAAGAAGTAAAGGCTAATATGGAAGCCACCGGATACCCGGCTGATAATATATTATTGATAAAGGGTAGGGTGGAGCAAACAATTCCTGCAACGATGCCAGCAGGTATTGCTGTACTGCGGTTAGATACGGACTGGTATGAATCAACGAAACACGA
>JAEUVL010000177.1 GCA_016786965.1 Chitinophagaceae bacterium | reverse complement strand
GGGGTTACGGCGATCTCTTCGATGAACCTGGCCTGGGAAACTGGCGCAGGGGCTATAGATACCTGTTTATTACTGGTAAAATTGAGGGGCTTGAACGTTGTACAACTGCTCAAAAACAATAAAACTGCGATAGCGGGCAATACTTGCTTAACCATTACGTCTTTCTTTTTAGGATGATTTCATGGGGTTTTTCAACGCTCTTACTAATAAGAACCCTCCCACTCGGGAGGCAAACCTGCTTTTGGGGACCGAAGCCCTTTTTGGCAGGCAGGCAAAAATATAGGTTAATGCCCGAAAAAAACCACATTCTCCAAACGTTTTTTACGGGGTAAAATTGCCCGGGCAGTAAACCGCTGTAACTAAGTGATTTAGAGTTGCTCACAGCCTGTGAATATTGATACAGATCAGGTAATTGCGGGTTGCAAATATTTGCCTATTATTGACTCTTACAAGTTAACCATGCATACATTCTTTTACCTGGCCACGCTGCTCTTTTTGGGCAGTTCCTGCCAAAGCTCGGGCAGCACTAAAAAAGTAGTGGAAGACACCCTTTTGACCAAAAAGGCATTTATTGACACGGTGAAGCCCCCACCCACCCTGAAACCGTACACGGATATTGTGTATGAGAAGAAGGAAGTGCTGACTGCGGCGGGTGGCACCAAGTCGGTTCTCTTTAACTCCACCGGCTCGAAGCTGTACGCTATGAACCTGGAGGGCATGAGTGTGTACGAGTTTGACCAGGCGAGCCGCCGGCTTACCCGTGAGTTCAAGTTCACCCCTACCCGTGGCACGGGCTGGGACTATAATAAGAGCCGCCCGATCGCTTCTTTCCAGGAGAAACCTGTGGAGGCCTGCTTCAGCCATGATGATAAGATCCTGTGGGTATCCCTGCATAATGCGGATGGCATTGTGCCTATCTGGGTGAATGATTTTGCAAAGAACAATGCGGTAACCTCCCCGGAACAGAAAACCAAGCCGGTGACGGTGGTGTACCCCGGCACGGCCAAGCGGGACTCCTTCCGGGTGCCGCTGATAGAAACGGGTAAGACGCCGAAGGTGATCTCCCGCACGGCGGACAGCAAATTCCTGCTGGTGAGCAACTGGCACAGCCGCAACACGAGTGTGCTGGAAATGAATGACCAGGCCCTGCCCTATGGCAAGGTGATCAGCACCATCCCGGTGTCGGCCATTCCCCGCGGTATTGCCGTGGATGATAAAAATGGTAAATCCTATATCGCTATCATGGGCGGCGCCAGCCTGAACGTGGTGGACAACAATACCTGGAAAAGTGAGAGCATTATGAACGTGTGGAGCAGTCCCCGCCATATTGTGATGGATACGAGCGGGCATTTATTTGTGTCTTATAACAGCCTGGGCAC
>JAEUVL010000165.1 GCA_016786965.1 Chitinophagaceae bacterium | reverse complement strand
CTGTTCGATAAAGACATCATCAACAACTCACAAAAAAGGATACACCCCAATAAAACCGTTACCGGCTTTGCAGTAGGTACCCGCCGCCTTTATGATTATGTGGATGATAACCCCGCCTTTGTATTCCTCGATATAGATTATGTAAATGACCCGCATGTCATCCGCCGAAATCCCAAAGTAGTGGCCATCAACAGCGCTATCGAAGTGGACATCACCGGCCAGGTATGTGCTGACTCTATCGGCACTACACAGTACAGTGGCATCGGCGGACAGATGGACTTCATGCGGGGGGCCGCCCTCAGCGAAGGAGGTAAACCCATCATCGCCCTTACCAGCCGCACCGCAAAAGGAGTGAACCGCATTGTACCCTACCTGAAGCCAGGTGCAGGCGTAGTTACCACCCGTGGACATATCCATTATGTGGTCACAGAATACGGCATAGCGTATCTCTTTGGCAAGAACCTGCGGCAGCGGGCCCGGTCGCTGGTTGAAATCGCACATCCGGACGACAGGGAGATGCTGGAAAAAGCCTGCTGGGAACGGTTCAAAGCATTTTAGTAAGTACGCAATCATACCAACGCCGGGCAACCTTGCTCAAAAACCACATTCCGGTTCCTTTGCTGTATTGTGTAAGTCCTTACAATCATATAGCCGTACATTAACTGCTTACTGTTCTCCGATTCTTATCTGTCGAATACAGTGAAACAAGACATTGTCATGTAGTATTTGCAGCTAATAACAGGTATGTATTATTTCCCCCATTGTACTTCAATCGCTGTCCATTCCTGGTGCAAACCTTTTAGCCAGAGTTGTGGATACTCTCCCTCCATCGCTCTGCAATCTATATGGATCGTCATACTTTCATTACCGGCTAAAGAGAAATAATTATTATTATAGAAAACAGGCAATATCCTTTCTCCTCTTTCTCCCGCTGCGGCAGGCTTCGTTACTTGTAACCGGTTCCAGAAAGAAACCACAGAAGATAGATTTTCTGCGGTCACTATTATTTTACATTCGCCATTCACCACTTCCCCGGTTGCTGACAGTTTCAGCTTTGCAGGTACTGCAGGATATGCACTCAACTCATTAAATGTATTATTACGGCTCAGCCAGTAAAAATTAGTAGATAGTGTTTCATTACCCGATAAAAGGGTGAGAAATACAAAGTAAACATTCTTGTCTTCGCCCATTTTTGAAAAGGCATTCTGCAGGTTAATAGTATAAACAGTGTTTACAGTAGAGGCTTTCGGACATTTACTGGCATCTATTTCGGTGCTTTCCTTATCAAGCATCCCTTGCAGACCATATACCTGCCATTCCAGCCGGAGTTGAGAAAGATTATCAAACGTTTGGTTCACTACCATAACATCATAAGTGGTTGCCGGGTATGCAGAGAGCTTAAGCAACAAATGCACGGGCTCACAGGCATGTTTCACACCCCAGTAAGCGCCGGTTTGTTCCAGGTACCAGTCATATACTGCAGAGCGAAGGCCGGCCCAGGGGTTCTGCGTCTTCCAGATAGAAAAACCTGTGTAAGAAGTCCACATCATTGATAACACACCTTCCCACATGGCTTTATCATGAAAATAATTTGCCAGTTGTGCCAGGTCACTGTATTCTTCGATAGTCTTAAGTTGATTTACTTCCGGAGCGGCATATATATATAACTGATCATCATAGTTGGGCGTCGGGCCATTGAATGTCATGTAAGAACTGAATGTATGCAGCTTAAACACTTTGTTCACGTTGGCAACAACTGCATTTCTTGACGGTATATCCTGTAGTGTTTCTGTACTCATCATCGTCCGCATACTTTCCCCTACCGGAAATCCTACCGCTCCACACTCAGGATTTAATGGATTTACAACATTGCTAAAATAATCGGTTAGTTGCTGCAGGCCGTATGGGCCATCACCAAAGTAAATGTTGCCCGATATATTTAACGAGTTCGTTACCAGAATACGGGTATCATCAAGTTGGCCGCCGGGACCTACATAACTATTCAACAACTGCTCCAGGTTATAGGGTGGCTCTGATTCATTGGCACCGCACCAGAATAATAAGCTTGGATGGTTACGAAGCAGCCTGATCGTATCCTTTGCACAGGCATCAAATGCATCAGAATATTGAGTTGGCGGATTGCCGGAAAACTCAAACTCACTTGAGAACCAAAAGTCCTGCATCACCATTATGCCCATCTCATCGCAGGCATCATAAAATTCGGGCCGTTCGGCGATGCCGCCGCCCCATACACGGATCATATTCAGGTTCATTTCCCGGTGCATCCGCACTTCATCACGGTATCGTTCGGCTCCATAGCGAAACATCGCATCTGTACCCACCCAATTACCTCCCTTAATAAATACAGGAACACCATTTACACAAAACTGGCGGCTTTGTACTTGCTGTCCGTTTACATTAACCTGGATTGTTTTATCCGCTGTTATCTCCCTTATGCCCACTTTCAGTGTTTGACCGTCTGTCAGCACCCCTCCGCCAGTTTCATTACCGCCGGTAAAAGCGGTAATAGCAAGATCGTAGAGATACGGCATAGCCTGTTGACCGGCAGGATCAGAACTATTTGGCCACCACAGCTTCGGATTTTCAACCGTCAGCATCAGGTCATTGGTAATCATACCGTTTCCCGGGCAATCATAACTTCTTATTATCTTTTCCCCGTTCATTTCGTACACTACATAGCCAGAGACCGGTGCTGAAGAAGTATTGTGCACTTCTACTGATATACTGATCGAGGCAGTATCCATCAGCTTACCGTTCTTATCCAGTACCGTAGTCTTTACCTGTGGATATTTCAGCACCACAGCCTTTGTGGCTGTAAGCGACACCTGGTCCCAGATGCCCGTGCTCCTGTCCGGAATAGCAGGAATCCAGTCCCAGCCGGTAGGATAACGGTATGTAACATTATGGCCAATATTGTATTGATCAACACCACCGCCATTTGTGCCTGTATTTCTTCCCGCAGGATCAGGCGGCACCACTCTTACAGCCACACGGGTAATGCCATCAATACTGGGGCAGTCAGACAGATTAAAAGAGTATCGTAAAAAGGCACCTCGCATTGGTACTTTATTCAGTTGCACCCCGTTTACAAATACATCGGCTGAATAATTAATACCCCTGAAGTTCAGCCAGTACACGGTATCATTTTCTCCGGGTGTCAGTTGAAAGGAGGTATAGTACCAGTAGGTATAAAAGCGTATTCCATCGGCAGGGTCTGTAAAGCCATTGTATATATCAGGTATCTGCGTGATGTTATTATCAAAATAGGGATCAAAAAACCCCGGCGGCGGATTATTAATAACATTATCTCTCACCCAATCATGGGAATGTAAGAGAGTGTTCAGCAAAGTGCCGGGCAGAATGGCGGGTGTCCAATGATCATCCGGTGTGTACCCTTTTCCCGAGTATGCGGAACCGGTTTCAGATATATTTTCACCGGGGGAGCTAGGTTTTACAAACCAATTAGTGGAGCTGGAGTTCAGCAGGCTTTTTCCAGCCACTGCTGGCAGTATTAATACAGGCTCGGTATTCATAATGGTGGTTTTGAATTATTATTAAATAAAATAAAAGATTACGCAATAGCTTGTTAAGGGAAACAGATTTTCCGGAGATCAGCATAGCTTTTATAAAAACGCTGTAAAAAGAAGACGCTACCATTTCAACATCATAGCTTCTGTCGCCGGGCTGCTGCCATTAAAAAAAACAGGAGCCTTTTTACCCTGCCGGTAATATGTAAGCTACCCGGCAATCTTCTTTCTGCCAATACCAAAAACAGGGTATTTATAGTTAACTGGCACATTCATCCTGGCCGCATTATCCTGCACCGGCGCACGCCTTTCTGGCAGGGCTTCACAAAGGCAATATATCTTAGGTGGTCGCTACATACTGGTATTCGTGTTGATAAACTATCTTTAACCCAACCAAAACCATCCGCCATGAAGCAGTTCCTTTTTTTGCTCCTTACTTTACTAAGCCTTCACAGTGTTGCACAAACATCCGGTAAGTTGACACCCGTACAAATTGCCGAACGCAATAAACCCGGCACCGTCATGATACAGTCCACCTTCAAAGGCACTGTATCAGCCATCGAACCGGAATTTGACCAGCCGGCCCTCGAAGGACTCGCCTACGATATCCGCCAGCAATTAGAAGCCGCCGGAAAATTTACCACTGATCTTTTCTGGAACCAGTATATCCTCACCTTGTCCGCCAATATCAGCCAATACATGATGAAAGGCACCAAAACCGTAAGTAAAGACCTTGATGTGACCATGGTCGGCTCCGGGTTCATCATTACCCCCGATGGATACGTCATCACCAATGCGCATGTCGTGGATGAGAACGATGAGGAGACCAAAAAGAATTTTGCCCA
>JAEUVL010000092.1 GCA_016786965.1 Chitinophagaceae bacterium | reverse complement strand
GATAGGATTTGGCGCTGCATTATTACTGATCGCTGCCTGTTTTTCACCCTGGGTGGTGATAGGCAGCCGCAATATAACGGTGAGTGGTATTGACGCTACTGGCACTAATTTTGGCAAACCGGGCTACCTGCACTTCCTGTTCACTGCTTTTTTCCTCGTGTTTCATTTTATTCCCAAACTATGGGCTAAAAGGGCCAACCTGCTGGTGGTTGGTTTTAATTCAGCCTGGGCCATCAGAAATTTTTTCCTCATTGCCACCTGCCGTGCGGGTGAATGTCCGGAAAGAAAGATAGGGATGTATATGCTGCTGCTGGCATCGCTGCTGATGTTGCTGGCGGCCTTGTTCCCGGATGTGGAATTAAACAAAGAGAAAAAAGCATAGTCGAAGGACATATTTTTTGATCCATGACTGGCTATTTTCGATATAATAATTAATAGTTTAGTATTCTTTGCAATCTGTTTTCTCCCTATTTTTGGAGACTCCAATCCCATTCAAAGCCGCGGTATCCCAATTCCATCTGAAAGCCATTTTTATTACCTAAAATGGGAACTATGCGGAAGATTTACTTATTGGTTATTTTATCTTTATGCGTTTCTGCTGCTATCCATGCACAATTTGATATCAACGCCGTCTCGACAAATTATACTGAGGACTTCAACGCCCTTACGAATGGTACATGGACAGATGGAACTACTGTTACTGGCTGGTATGCAAAAACGGATAATACTGCTACAATAGCCACTTATGGCGCCAATACTGGTACAACAACTGCCGGAGGTTTATATGCTTATGGAGTAGCAGGTACCAATCCTCTTTCAGAAAGAGCATTGGGATTCGTATCTTCAAATGCTTTCACTGGTGGTTCCGGGACTGGTAAAGGGTATATAGGATGGAGGTTGAGGAATAATACTGGCTCAGCTATTAGCTCAATTACAGTGACATGGACAGGGGAACAGTGGCGAAAAGAAAACAATGCCGCAGCGCATTCGTTGTCGCTTTATTATCAAACAGGTACAACAGTTACAAACCTGACTGCAGGAACATGGACAGCAGCACCTTCCACATTTACCAGTCCAATAACTGGTGCTACGGCTGCCGCAGCATTAGACGGAAATGCTGGCGCAAACAGAGTTGCCGGTATATCAGTTACAATAACAGTTGCTATAGCAGCAGGTGATGAGATAATGTTACGTTGGGAGGATTTGAATGATGCTGGAAATGATCATTTCATGGCAATTGATGATGTAACAATAAATGCTGCCCCTGGCATCACCAATACTATTACTACCACAACTGTATCTTCTCCACCTTTTTCTCTTGCAAATTGTGCAGCTACTGCATCAGGTACTGTTGATTTTACTTCCACAGATGTTTTTAATGGCCCGAATGTATTTACAGCGCAGTTGTCAAACGATATAGGATCTTTTAGCTCGCCGGTTTCAATTGGCACATTGGCGTTGTCTGGTAACGGACCTTCTGGTACTATCAATATTATCATTCCGGCAGGAACCGTATCAGGTACTGGCTACAGAATAAGAGTGGTAGCTAGTGATCCAGTTGTTACAGGTTCTGTATCTGCTCCGTTTACTATTGTTCAGTTAGGTGCCTGCGCTTCTTCTCATACAGATTATTATCGCTCTGTTGCCACAGGTAATTGGGATGCTCCTGCTACCTGGGAGTCTTCTCAGGATAATATCACCTGGATTGCTGCTACATTAGCCCCTACTTCTCTTGCTAATACAATAACGATCAGAAGTCCGGATGTGGTAACAGTTGCAACCGCAGCTTCAGCAGACCAGGTAACCGTTCAAAGTGGTGCCACTCTTTCACATTCCGCAGGAGTATTTACTATTGAAGATGGTACTGGTGATGATATCAATATTTTGAATGGCGGAATATTCTTATTGGCGTCAAACGGAATCAGCCCGACTTTTGCCGTCGCTACAGCCACCATCAATAATAATACGGGTGGTATTGTACGGGTGTCTGGTACAGGGTTAACTGGTGCAGGGGTCGGGGTTAATGCAAATAATTATGTTTATCAGCACCAATCCATTTTAGAATACACTCTTACCTCTGCATTCTCAACAGGTAATGTCACTTATTTTCCCAATGCTGGTGCGGGAGTAATACCAATCTTCAGAGCTAGTAATGCAGGTGCAATAACTGTCGGTGCAGGTACACCTACAACTTTTAATGGGATATTTGAATCGAATGGAGGAGGTGTTTCATGGCAATCAGCTGGGGTTAAAACATTTAGAAACGGGATTACTGGTTCTGGTGCTATGACAGCCACAGCCACTTCTGGATTATGGTCAATCAATGGTGCCACCGCAGAACTTGGTGGCTCAGGTATTATTACCGCTCCTTCTTCTTTTAGCCTGGATATTGGTACCGGCACCGCAGTAACTATGTCGTCTGCTAAAACCATAATCGGGACTACGAATTTATTGGCTAACAGTTATATAACTCTTGGCAATTTCGATTTATCTATTAATGGGTCTATAGTTGGAGGTACTACTAATTATGTAAGGACAAACGGAACCGGATCGCTGGTTCTGGTGAATGTAACGGCATTAAGAAATGCACCTATCGGAAATAGTACCTATAACCCGCTTACTGTTACTCATGCTGATGGTATTAACTGGAGTCTTCGGGTGGAAGATGTGTTGACCGTTGTTGATCCTACTTTCCTCGCAAATGTTATTGGTGCGGTACAAAGAGAATGGCATATCACCCCATCAACCAATCCACCGGCTACCGGTGCTGATATCGTTTTTCAATGGGATGATAGTGATCCTGCACAGGTGGGTACATCTTATCTCAGTACACAAAATGTACAGGTATGGCATGAAGTACCAAGCGGAATGCCCTGGGGTGCAGACTGGATAGCCGCCGGTGTGGCACAAACAGCTACGGGTGCTCCGGGACCTGGAATCAGGACGGCCAGCATTACCGGCTGGACATGGTTCTCTCCGTTTGCAGTTTCCAATATCAATTTCCCGCTGCCATTAAAACTCATCACCTTCAATGCAGTGAAAATAAACAGCAGTATGGCCAATCTTAGCTGGGAACTTGCCGGTGTGGCATTGCCCGGTGCCAGCTTTGAAGTGGAAAAATCAGCAGACGGAAGAAGCTTTACCAGCT
>JAEUVL010000057.1 GCA_016786965.1 Chitinophagaceae bacterium | reverse complement strand
TTGGTGATTGAAAACACTAAACTATTTTGAACAGTATAAAAACAGCTTGACAAATGTCAAGAGAGAAAGAGAACGGTGAATCTTAACTTTTTTTAACAAGTGAGGATTACAAAATAAAGTGCAAAGAGATCGATCTTATTTATTCGGAGAAAATGAAACAGGGTCTTGCTCAACACCTGTTACCAATTTCTTTGCTTCAAGAAATTGCATCCACGCAGCAGCTGCTTCGGTGGTGGTGGAGCAACTATAACCATAGCCTGATTTGCAACGCTTACGGGCAAAGCCCAGCCGGGTATTAAAATGAAATTCCAGCAATTTTATCACGGCATATACTCCATCATCCCTTTTACCTCCGCCTCCACCCTGGAAAGCATCCACCACACCATACTTCAGTATATCATACACACCGGCAAAATCTAAATTGCCTGCATTGTCAAAACACCGGATGCCATTCCGCTTCAGGTAGTAGGCATACAGGTCTTTTTCTTTATAGAGAGCATACGCAGATAAAAAAGCATTTATTGTATCCTCTTCAAATGAATCAAAAGGAATTCCGAAATCAGCCTCTAAAAAATGAAAGCGGTAGTACCTGTCCATGGCAGTGTCTTTCAGTAGCAGTTTCACAGCCTGTCCTATCTGGCTATAGCTGATATCACCCATCAGTACCGGCACATGCATCACCCTTTTCTCCGGATCGGGAAATTTCTTCATCAGCCGTGCATATTTTGCTTCAAGGTCTGTCACACCATATACTTCATTATAGCTTTCACCCCTGGATGGAATGCTTACCTGCCAGGGCTTATAGTTAGCATTCACCGCCAGGGCCTCTTCACACAATTGCCTGGTCAGTGTATCTGCAGTGGTTTGCTGCAATTGCTTTAACCGTTCAATAATGATGGGCTTGCAACGCTCAAACTTCTTCATGTACTTATTGCAATTGCCGATGATGCTCAGTTCATTAAACAATTTTGCTTTCAGCAAAAACAAGCTGAGTTGTTTCGGGTCCGATGATATCTCTTCCAGGTGCAGTGAATAAAACTTATCCAGTATACGGCCCAACGAAAAAGTGGCCCGGTCATAATCATTACCTGTAAGGCCATAAAATTCAAGAGCAGTTATGTCAGCAACAGATAGCCTATCAAGAATATTATTTTCCACCCGGTACTTCACCGCAAAGTGGGGAAAGTCTGTAACAAGTGCCAGCGAATCTTCCAGCCAGGCCGGAAGAGCATAAGAAAAACCATTGTTGCGGCAGTATTGTGTAAGGGTGGCCAGCGGAGGTAAAAAATCAAATGGAAAAGTGGGCAGGGCATAATTACGGTCAAAGCTGGTCCGGTCGTAATCCTTTACCACTTCTTTAATAATGACGGGGTCCAGTTGGGCCAGTTCACGAAAAGCAAGCAGCGCAGCCGTATCATCATCGCTCAGCAATGCCGGGAACAACATCTCTTCCCTTGATTTGGGCACACCCTTTTCTTTAGTGTTCTCAAAATAACCAAGCTGGTCATTCCAGCGGTAATCCTGGTAGTGATTGGACCAGTACACCAGCAGGTTTAGTTTCGCCTCTGCATAATAATCATCATCGTACAAGAAAGTAAACTCGCCTTTATCATTCAGCACCCCAATATCCAGGTGTGTAAGCCGGCGAAGCAGGTTCCGGAAATCTTCATCATCAAAATAATACACATTGAAACGGGAGCGCCGTTGGTACCATTCGGCCGCTACCCAGAGCATCGCCTGCGGATTCTTTTGTACTAAGAAACCGTCCAACTGATTTT
>JAEUVL010000045.1 GCA_016786965.1 Chitinophagaceae bacterium | reverse complement strand
GAAGCCGCATGCGAGCACAGCGACAAAGCAATTTTTACCAGTGATAATCCAAGAAGCGAAGATCCGGTACAAATAGTAAGAGACATGGAAGAAGGATTAAGTGCGGCTGCGAGAAGAAAGTATATCTCAATAGTGGATAGAAAAGAAGCAATAAAGACAGCGATAAGTTTGGCCAAACCGGAAGATATTATCCTGGTAGCGGGAAAAGGCCACGAGAAATACCAGGAGATAAAAGGAGTGAGAAATCACTTTGATGATAAAGAAGTAGTGAAGGAGATGTTTGAGTTGCTGGGAAAGTAAAGGATCCGTAAAGGAAATAAGGATAACAGTAATAAAGTAAACCAACAATCAGCGATGCTGTACCATTTGTTTGACTGGCTTGGAAGGGAGGATGTAAACATCCCGGGTGGAAGGCTTTTCGGCTTTATCACGTTCCGGGTGTTGCTGGCGGTATTGTTGTCATTATTTATTACCACGTTCTATGGAAAAAAGCTGATCAGGTTCTTGCAGAAAAAACAAATAGGAGAGAGTATAAGAGAGGAAGGCCTGCCCGGAGAAGAAAGCAAAAAGGGAACACCAACGATGGGCGGGATCATTATCATCCTGGCAATCATTATTCCCACATTGCTGCTGGCAGATTTAACAAAAGTGTATGTGCAACTGATGCTGATCAGCACAGTGTGGCTCGGTATTATCGGTTTTATAGATGATTACCTGAAGCTAAAAGGAAAAAGAGAAGCGCAAAAAAAAGGAGAGCAGTATAAAAAAAGCGGTAAGGATGGACTGGCAGGATGGTTTAAGATATTGGGACAGGTTGGGCTGGGCATTACCGTGGGAGCCACCTTATACTTTAACAGTGAAGTGAAAATATGGCGGGAGTATGTAGGTACCATTCCGCCATCAGATAAAAGCATTGTAGTGATCAAAAAGGAAGTAAATGATACGACAAAGTATTTCGTGGAAGCGAAGAATGCGACTATTACAACAATACCGTTTGTAAAGAACCATGAATTTAATTACTCAAAACTGCTGCCTTCATCCTGGAGAGAGTATAGCTGGATACTCTACATTCTGATTGTGATATTTATTATAACCGCTGTTTCTAATGGGTCAAATCTCACAGACGGACTGGACGGGCTGGCTACAGGTACCTCGGCAATAATTGGAGTACTGCTCGGCATATTTGCCTACGCCAGCGGCAACCTGGTCTTTGCAGACTATCTGAACATAATGTACATACCCAACCTGGGAGAGCTGTCCATATTCATTGCAGCTATGATCGGGGCATGTATCGGGTTTCTGTGGTACAACTCATACCCGGCGCAGATATTTATGGGTGATACCGGCAGCCTAACGCTCGGCGGCATCATCGCATCACTGGCCATTATCGTACACAAAGAGTTGCTATTACCAATTTTCTGTGGTGTGTTTTTCGTGGAAACGCTGAGTGTGATGATACAGGTGGGATATTTCAAATACACCAAGCGCAAGTTTGGCATCGGCAGACGGGCTTTTTTGAAAGCGCCGCTACATCATCACTACCAGGTAAAAGGATACCATGAAGTGAAGATTGTGAACCGGTTTTGGATAGTGACAGTGTTGCTGGTAGTGTTAAGCATCGCAACACTGAAGATGAGATAATAAGACAATTGCTTTTGAGAAATATTGTTGAAAAACCAATCCTTTGCCCGCTGGAAAACGACCGTTCTGATTTTATCGAATTGTGGTGCAGTTGTATTTGAAAGTCCAATACTTGTGAAGAGCCGTGTTCCGTACACAGCCGCCTCCGGCTGCAGCAAAGGGGGATGAAAGATGAGTAAAAGGTTTGTCATACTGGGAGGTGGTGAAAGTGGTGTGGGTGCCGCACTGCTCGCTAAGCAACAAGGGTATGATGTATTCCTTTCAGACGGGAGTTCTTTGAAAAATGAGTATCGTAACGAACTGCAGGATGCAGGGATTGATTTTGAAGAAGGAATGCATACAGAAGAAAAGATTCTGAATGCAGAAGAGGTAATGAAAAGTCCCGGCATACCAGAAAAAGCAGCCATCGTCAAAAAGATCAGGGCGAAAGGTATTGCAGTGATCAGTGAAGTGGAACTGGCGTACCGGTTCAAGGGCAACAGCAAGATCGTTGCCATTACCGGAAGCAATGGAAAGACCACCACCACTGCGCTGACGTATCACATTTGCAAAACCGCCGGGTTGGATTGTGCACTGGTGGGAAACATTGGTGATTCGTTTGCCAAACGGGTGGCGGAAGATCCAAAACCCTTGTATGTGGTGGAGATCAGCAGCTTTCAACTGGATGATATTAACACCTTCAGACCAGATGTGGCCATTCTGACCAACATCACCGAAGATCACCTTGACCGTTACGATTACAAGTTTGAGAACTACATCAAAAGCAAATTCCGTATCGCTATGAATCAGCAGCCAGGTGATCATTTCATCTACTGCGCCGATGATGAAGTAACTATGAAATATCTAAACCAATTCAGTATTCAATCTAACCAACTGCCAATAAGTATGAAAAGAGAACTACCAAACGGGGCTTTTATAAAAGACGGGGACATGTACGTAAGAACAGGACAGGATTTTACCAACATGAGCGTATTTGATTTTGCTTTAAAAGGAAAGCATAATCAGTACAACACAATGGCTGCCTGCGTGGCGGCCACTACACTGGACATCCGGAAAGACAAGATCCGTGATGCAGTGCAAAATTTTCAAAGCCTGGAGCATCGCATGGAGCATGTGGCTACCGTAAGAGGCGTGGAATTTATTAACGACAGTAAAGCTACCAATGTAAACTCCACCTGGTATGCACTGGAAAGTATGACCAAGCCGGTGATATTAGTACTCGGTGGTGTGGACAAGGGAAATGATTATTCCCTGATCGAAGAACTGGTAAAAGAAAAAGTAAAAGCCATTATTTGCCTGGGATCGGATAACAGGAAGATACATGAGGCATTCGGGAATATCGTAAGCACAATCGTGAACACATCAACAGCGGCAGAAGCGGTACACGGCGCATTTCACTTTGCCACCAAAGGAGATGTGGTGCTGCTGAGCCCGGCCTGTGCCAGTTTTGACCTGTTCAAGAATTATGAAGACCGCGGTAACCAATTTAAGCAGGCGGTAAAAGAATTGTAAGGAATAAGCAGGCCGTTGATGGTCTGTAAGCATAAAAAATAAGAGGGCCAACGGTCAGCCGGAGGCCACACAAAAAATGGAAACAACCAGGGAAATAAGATTTAATGAGTTGAAAAATACTTTCAACACCAATAACCTCCTCAGCAAGACGAAGGGAGATAAGGTTATTTGGGCGTTGGTGGTATTGCTTACGCTTGTTTCCCTGCTGGCGGTGTATAGTGCCACGGGGTCATTAGCCTACAAAAACTACAAGGGGAATACAGAGATATACTTGTTTAAGCAGGTCGCTTTTATACTGGCCGGTATCATGGTCATTTATTTTGCACACCTTGTCAATTATACCTTTTATTCAAAAGCGGCGCAAATAGCTTTTCTCATCTCGCTGCCCTTGCTGTTCTACACATTATTCTTTGGAGTAAAGATGAATGAAGGCAGCAGGTGGATACGGCTGCCCCTGATCAATATGACGATGCAAACGTCTGACTTTGCACGGCTGGCACTGTTCATGTACCTGGCAAGGTTGCTCAGTAAGAAACAAAATGTGATCAAGGATTTTAAAAAAGGATTCTTGCCGGTGATGGCGCCGGTGGCGATCACTTGTGCATTGATAGCACCGGCCAATCTCTCCACCGCATTATTACTGGGTGCAAGTTGTTTACTGCTGTTGTTTATTGGCCGGGTAAATACGAAGCATATTTTAATGACGATAGGAGTAGCGCTTATACCTATCATATTTCTTATTTCAGCAGCGGTCATCCGGCACGGAAAAACGAAAGAAGATGAAGTAGCGGTTACTTCCAAAAAAGGATCTTCCACTTTGTTCGGCCGGGTAGATACCTGGATCGGGAGAATGGAAAGTTTTATTTATGGCAGCAAAGAAATAGATGAAGGTGCTTACCAGGTAAACCAGGCCAAGATCGCCATATCAAAAGGCGGTGTGTTTGGCGTAGGCCCGGGCAATAGTACCACCAGGGATTACCTGCCACAGGCGTATAATGATTTTATTTATGCCATCATTATCGAAGAGTATGGTTTGATGGGAGGCGCATTTATCATGTTCATCTACCTGGTATTCTTATACCGGTGCATCCGCATTTTTAAACGGTGTCCTTTTGCCTTTGGAGCTTTTTTAGCATTGGGCTTAAGTTTCACATTGGCCATACAGGCTGTGGCCAATATGGCCGTAACAGTTAATTTATTTCCAGTTACAGGTGTTACGCTGCCCCTCGTAAGTATGGGAGGTACCAGTTTCATCTTTACCTGTTTGGCTATAGGGATCATATTAAGTGTGGCCAGAAACGTCGAGCAACTGGAAGGAAAAACAGCCTCGGAATTTGAAAAATAAATGTGTGCATGAGTAAGCGGGTGATCATAGCAGGAGGTGGTACAGGCGGGCATATATTCCCGGCAATTGCCATCGCCAATGCCCTGAAGAAAATGGACAGTTCAATAGAGATACTGTTTGTAGGCGCAAAGGGAAAGATGGAAATGGAGAAAGTACCGCAGGCTGGTTACCCTGTAGAAGGGTTAGATATAGCCGGGTTCAACAGAAGTTCTTTGATCAAAAATGTAGGATTGCCATATAAGCTGCTGAAAAGTTTTTTACAGGTGCGTACCATCTTTAAAAAATTTAAACCGGATGTAGCTATAGGAGTGGGTGGATATTCCAGTTTCCCGGTGCTGCGTTTTGCACAGGCAAGGGGAATAAAAACATTCATTCACGAGTCAAACTCATTTGCCGGCAAATCAAACATCATGCTGGGAAGGAAAGCGACAAGAGTGTTTACCGGAACAGATGGAATGGAGAAGTTTTTTCCGAAGGATAAGATCATCGTAACAGGAAACCCGGTCCGGAATGCCATTTCAGATGTAGCCATCACAAGGAGTGAAGCAATTCGGTTCTTTTCGTTGGATGAATCCAAAAAAACGATCCTGGTAGTAGGGGGAAGCCTTGGGGCCAAATCCATCAACGAAGCAATAGATAAAGGACTGGAGAAGTTAACAGATGCCGGTATCCAGTTGATCTGGCAAACAGGCAAACCATATTCCGACAGGGCAAAGAAGCGGGCAGAAGGATTGCAGAATGTGTGGGTGAATGAATTTATCTCTAAAATGGAATACGCCTATGCAGCAGCGGATGTGGTGATAGCCCGTTCGGGTGCAATGACGGTAGCGGAACTCTGTACGGCCAAAAAGCCGGTATTGTTTGTCCCTTATCCGTTTGCAGCCGAAGATCACCAGACCGTGAATGCAACACAACTGGTCAATAAAAATGCAGCATTGATGGTAAGAGATGGAGAGGTGTTGCAAAAATTAGTGTTTATGGCCATTGAATTATCGATGGATATACACAAACAGGAAGAACTGAAAATGAATATAGCGCCGCTGGGAATAACAGATGCGGATGAAAAGAT
>JAEUVL010001076.1 GCA_016786965.1 Chitinophagaceae bacterium | reverse complement strand
CAAACCGCAAGGCATCTTAGCCCTGCATGTGCATACGATGATGGAAGTGGGCCAACTCAGTTTCCGCGGCGGGCAGGTAATGGCCAGCGCCGATGAATTGTATATCACCGTAAAAGGCAAGGGTGGGCATGCGGCCTCGCCACACCTGGCTGTGGACCCCATCCTTATCAGCTCACATCTCATCATTGCCCTGCAGCAGATCATCAGCAGAAATAATAATCCCTTCAATCCATCGGTATTATCCATCACCTCTTTCAATGCGGGCAATACCACCAATGTAATTCCCAATGAAGTAAAACTGATGGGCACTTTTAGGGCTATGAATGAAGAGTGGCGTTTCCGGGCACATGAACTCATCAAACAAACCTGCAACAATCTCGTTGCCTCAATGGGTGGCACCTGCGACCTGCATATTGATGTGGGCTATCCCTGCGTATTTAATAATGAGCCATTAACGGCTGCCGCAATGTCGCTGGCAGCCGACTATGCCGGTGCGGCCAACGTAAGCGAAACAGAACTCCGCATGGGCGCCGAAGATTTTGGTTACTATGCACAGCAGATACCGGCCTGCTTCTACCGCCTCGGCACCATGAACAAAGCCAAAGGCATTACCTCCGGAGTACACACCCCTACTTTTAATATTGATGAAAATGCCATTGAAGTGGGTATGGGTATGATGGCGTGGCTAGGGAGCAGTGTGGAGGTGTGAGTACCTCCCAATAACACTAACAAACCTGCAAACAAGCATTTCCTCCTTTCCAACCGGGCTAGCCCCTTGCTCAACGGTCTCGAGACCCTTGTCCAGGGGCTATAGCCCCTTATCGAAGGGGGTAAAGGGGGTTGAATAAGGGGGTATAGCCCCTGCCGAAGGGGGTATACCCCCCTGCCGAAGGGGCTATAGCCCCTTACCGAATGGGGTAAAGGCCCTGTATAAGGGGCTCCAGACCGTTATACAAGGGGGTACAGGTTTTTTTAAATGATTATCAATGATTTACGAAATGGGTAAAATCGCCAACCCGGTACGGAAGGGCAGGAAATGCAGGCGGAGCTGGTAAAATGTAGTGGTTTATGGCGTACCGCCCCAGCGAGACGGTAAAATCAGCCTGCCTGTCAGGCGTTATCCGCTGCCTTTCTCCCGGTCTTAACCTTTTGTCCTTCACCCCTTTCCGGCCATTTTACCTAAAAACCCGTTCGGAATATTATTTTGTACATTGCAGCCCATTTAGCTGAGCTGCATTTCAGCAGTTGGTAACTTAATAATTTTCTATGTCCAACGATTTACGCAAGCAACAGGCACTCGAATACCATGCGAAAGGAAGGCCGGGAAAGATAGAAGTAGTACCCACCAAAGAAGCCAAAACCCAACGGGACCTCTCCCTTGCCTACTCACCCGGTGTGGCAGCCCCCTGCCTGGAAATTGCCGAGAATATCGAGAACGTATATAAGTACACCGCTAAAGGAAACCTGGTGGCCGTTATCAGCAATGGTACTGCCGTACTCGGCCTTGGCGATATTGGCCCGGAAGCCGGTAAACCAGTAATGGAAGGAAAGGGAGTACTGTTCAAGATCTTTGCTGATATTGATGTGTTTGATATCGAGATCAATGAAAAAGACCCGGAGAAGTTTGTACAAATAGTCAAGTCGCTGGAGCCCACTTTTGGCGGCATCAACCTGGAAGATATTAAAGCGCCGGAGTGTTTCTACATAGAACGGGAACTGAAAAAGCAGATGAACATCCCGGTGATGCACGATGATCAGCACGGTACGGCCATCATCAGCGCAGCGGCATTATTAAATGCGCTGGATATACAGAAGAAGAAAATAGAGAAAGTAAAGTTTGTGGTCAATGGCGCCGGCGCTGCTGCCATGGCCTGCATCATGCTGTATGAAGCACTGGGTGCCAAGCATGAAAACTTTTTGCTGTTCGACCGCAAAGGTGTGTTACATAAAGGACGCACCGAACTGGAAGACTTTAAATTAAAATTTGCTAACGCCAAAGGCGAGATGACACTGGCACAGGCCATGAAGGATGCTGATGTTTTTATAGGACTGAGTGCTGGCAACTGTGTAACGGCTGATATGGTAAAGAGCATGGCCAAAAACCCTATCGTGTTTGCCATGGCCAACCCTGACCCGGAGATCAGCTGGGATGATGCCACCGGTGCCCGCAAAGACATCATCATGGCCACCGGCCGCAGCGATTATCCCAACCAGGTAAATAATGTGCTTGGCTTCCCCTATATCTTCCGCGGTGCATTGGATGTAAGGGCCAAAAACATTAATGAGGAAATGAAACTGGCCGCTGTAAAAGCGCTGGCAGAACTGGCCAAGACACCCGTGCCGGACATTGTGAACATGGCCTACAATGAAAAGAACATCACTTTCGGTGCAAACTATATCATACCCAAGCCACTCGATCCCAGGCTGCTGACCACCGTAGCACCGGCAGTAGCCAAAGCAGCAATGGACAGCGGGGTTGCCAAGCACCCCATTACCGACTGGGATAAATACATCACCAACCTGAACAAACGCCTGGGCCTCGACAACCAGGTGATGCGTATAATAGGTAATAAGGCCCGGCGTGATCCCAAGCGTATTGTATTTGCCGAAGCAGATAATGTCAAGATATTGAAAGCAGCCCAGATCATCTTTGATGAAGGGATCGGCTATCCCATCTTATTGGGCGATGAAGGCAAGATCAAAACCATTGCTGATGCGAATGGCATCGACCTGGATGGATTGCCCATCTTCGACCCACGAAGTGATGAGATGGAAGAAAGAAGAAACAAATACGCTGAATTATTTTTTGCCAAAAGAGGAAGAAAAGGATTCAATGCCTACGAAGCAAAAAAGATAATGAAAGACCGCAACTACTATGGCTGTATGATGGTGGAATGTGGGGATGCAGATGCGATGATATCAGGCCTTGCCAAAAACTATCCTGATACGATCCGCCCGGCATTGCAAACCATCGGTACAGAACCCGGCGTAAAGAAAATAGCAGGCATGTACCTGATGCTGACCAAGAAAGGCCCGCTGTTCCTGGCCGATACCACGGTAAACTTTAATCCTACGGCAGAAGAACTGGCAGAGATCACCCTGCTGGTGGCCAAAGAAGTGCGCAGCTTTAATATTATTCCGCGGATAGCCATGCTGAGTTATTCCAATTTCGGCAGCAGTGATTCGCCGGAGGCAAGACTGGTGGCAGAAGCAAGGCGGCTGGTAAAAGAAAAAATGCCTTCACTGCTGGTGGATGGAGAAATGCAGGCCAGTGTGGCTTTCAACAGGGAGTTGATGAAAGAGAACTATCCCTTCAGCGAACTGGTGGACCAGGATGTGAATGCCATGATATTCCCTAACCTGGCAGCCGGTAATATTGCTTATAACCTGATGAAGGAACTGGAAACAGCTGATGCAGTAGGACCAATTCTGTTAGGTTTGAATAAACCGGTACATATATTGCAACTGGGCAGCTCTGTACGCAGCATTCTTAATATGGCGCTGATTGCGGTGGTGGATGCCCAGATAAAGAGCAAAACCCCAACGGATGAGATCGTAAAGCGATCAAAATGGTGGAAGCGATTCCGGAAAGTGAGTAAGGATATGTAGAGTTAGGTTTATAAGTTAAATGGTTAACTGGTTAATTGGTTTATTAGTTTATAAGGTAGAACCCGTTCATCTGAGAGCTTACATGCCTTAGGAAAACCTGAACTATCAAAACCCAATAAACTGATAAACAAATAAACCAATTAACTGATCGATTTTCCTCCGTATTTTACACCCGAAATGACGATTTTCAGCGATATAGGCCGGTACCTTCTGATGATAAAGGGCATGTTTTCAAAGCCGGAAAATGTCCGGATGTACTGGAAAGAATTCATCCACCAGTGCACCGAAATAGGATTTGGATCATTGGGTATTGTGGCTATTATTTCCGTTTTTATTGGAGCGGTATCCACTATTCAGACAGCTTACCAGTTGGTAAGTCCCCTTATTCCCCCTTCTACTATTGGCCAGATCGTACGGGATACCGTGATACTGGAGTTTGCCCCTACCCTGGTATGTATTGTACTGGCCGGTGTGGCAGGCAGCCGTATAGCCAGTGAGTTGGGAAATATGCGGGTAAGTGAGCAGATAGATGCGCTGGAGATCATGGGTATCAATACCAAAGCATACCTGATAATGCCCAAAATAGTGGCCGCCCTGCTGATGATACCGCTGCTGGTGGTAATAGCGATGGCGCTGGGCATCTGGGGTGGAAGACTGGCCGGCGTGGCTGTGGGAATACTTTCCGCCAGCGATTACGACAAAGGCCTGCTGGAATTCTTTGTACCATTTAATGTGATCTTTGCGCTTATTAAAGCGTATGTGTTTGCGTTTATCATTTCAAGTGTACCCGCATTTTATGGTTATTATGTAAAGGGGGGCGCATTGGAGATCGGTCGTGCCAGTACCAAAGCGGTGGTGGTGAGTTGTATATTGATCCTGTTTTGCGATTATATTTTGTCGGCCTTGTTGCTGCCGAAATAAGAAATGAGGAAAGTATTGAAAGCTGATCCTGCAGATCAGCAAGGGGTTTTGATGAATAGCGAACAGAACGATGAAGTGTGCGATCCCGCCAGAAGAAAGGCGGGACAGGCTGCAACGAAGATGATCTGTGTTACTGTCGCTGGTAAAATAAAAATGTATTACTAACGCCGATCTGTTATTTTTTGACACCTGAAACAAAAACGACTAACCCGGAAACCCGCAGCTAACCGCTCGCTGCCTCTCTCATGATTGAAGTAAAAAATATAAAGAAAAGTTTTGGCGACAAGGTCGTAATAGAAGACGTAAGCTGCGTAATGAAAGCCGGGCAATGCAACCTGATCATTGGCTCCAGCGGCAGCGGCAAAACGGTGTTGCAGAAATGCATGGTGGGCCTTTTTGAGCCTGATGAAGGAGATATCCTTTATGGTGGGCAGAATTTTACGGCCATGAAAGGCGCCGACAAAACAGAGATCCGCAAAGAGATAGGCATGCTGTTCCAGGGCTCGGCCCTGTTCGACAGTTTGAACGTACAGGAGAATGTGATGTTTCCGCTGAGTATGTTTACGAAAGGTTCTTTTAGAAAAAAACTGGACCGGGTGAATGAAGTACTGGCCCGGGTGAACCTGGTGGATGCAAATAAAAAATACCCCTCTGAACTGAGCGGGGGGATGAAGAAACGGGTGGCATTGGCAAGGGCCATTGTGCTGAACCCCAAATATCTTTTCTGCGATGAACCCAATTCCGGCCTCG
>JAEUVL010001065.1 GCA_016786965.1 Chitinophagaceae bacterium | reverse complement strand
CCTTTACGGAGGTTGTCACTCACCACCCACATATTCAGGGTGTTTGGCTGGCTTTCATCACGGCGAAGCCTTCCTACAAATACATCATCTTTTTCATGTGCGTCCATCGGCATGGGGTACTGCTGGTTGGCTATATCATCCACCACTATTATTCCGGGTGAAGACTGTAGGATAGACCTTACTTCAGCCAGGTCATAATCCTTTTCAAATTCCACATTTACAGCCTCGCTATGCCCCCCCATTACCGGAATACGTACCGTAGTAGCCGTCACCCGTATAGAATCGTCCCGCATGATCTTGCAGGTCTCTTTCACCATTTTCATTTCCTCTTTTGTGTATCCATTATCCAGAAACACATCTATCTGCGGAATCACATTCAGGTCGATCGGGTATTTATAAGCCATGGGGTAATCTGCGCTGTCACCTTTTACGGCTTTTTCTCTTTCTCCCTGCAATTGCTCCACTGCTTTCACACCGGTTCCGGTTACACTTTGATATGTGGATACAACAATTCTTTTGATACCATATTTCTTATGTAGTGGATTTAATGCTACCACCATCTGGATGGTAGAGCAGTTGGGATTAGCAATGATCTTATCAGCAGCAGTAAGTATATCCGCATTGATCTCCGGCACCACCAGTGGCTTGCCGGGATCCATCCGCCAGGCAGATGAGTTATCGATCACTGTAATGCCTGCTTCGGCAAATTTGGGGGCCCACTCCAACGATGTACCGCCACCAGCAGAAAAAATAGCAACTGCCGGCTTAGCAGCAATACCATCTGCCATGCTCACTACTTTATACTTTTTTCCCCGAAAATCCACTTCCTTACCTACTGATCTTTCCGAAGCAACGGGCACCAGCTCTGTAACGGGAAAATTTCTTTCTGCTAACACCTGTAACATTTTGGTGCCCACTAATCCTGTGGCACCGACTACTGCAACTTTCATTTTAGTTTCTGTTTTAATTTTATTCTTTGTCAGACAAATAAAAAACCCTCCGGTTAAGGAGGGCCTGCTAAACTTTTATGTTGTTACATACATAACGCTGCAAACCCTCCCTCAGGAATGTTTCTTTGTGCGTTTTGTA
The DNA here is from genome assembly GCA_016786965.1 of Chitinophagaceae bacterium. Classification (GTDB taxonomy): domain Bacteria; phylum Bacteroidota; class Bacteroidia; order Chitinophagales; family Chitinophagaceae; genus JJ008. The sequence continues at coordinate 6,550 of JAEUVL010001065.1, read as the reverse complement.
TGTTTCAAATTTATCATGCTCTTGTTATGTAACAAAAATAGGCTGCCAAATCCTTCCTCCCAAATATTCACGGATAATTTTTACAAGCAACTATTTTTATTACAACTGTTTGTTTTAAATTGTCGGCATGAAAACTATCCTGCCCTTATTACTATTTGCATTAGTATGCCCACTAGTTATTATCGCACAAAACCGTTACGATGTGGTGATTGATGAAATAATGGCCGACCCCTCACCCACCATTGGACTACCGGGTAATGAATGGCTGGAACTAAAAAATACCACCGCTGCACCTGTCAATTTACAGAACTGGCGGATCGGGGATGCCACCGGCCAAAGTGGTCCGATGCCCAATTTTATATTGCAACCAGATAGCTTCGTCATTATTTGTACCGGAAGCGCTGTTACCACCATGTCTGCATTTGGCACCACTATCTCTGTTACCAGTTTTCCTTCTTTGGATAATGACGGTGATCAAATATTTCTAAAAGCAGCAAATGGGAAAATAATTCATGCAGTAAACTACACAACGGCCTGGTATCAGAACGAAGTAAAAAAAGAAGGCGGCTGGACATTGGAAATGATCGATACCAAAAGCCCCTGTGCCGGCAGCAGCAACTGGAAAGCCAGCATCAGCCCCGGTGGAGGCACACCGGGAAAGAAAAATTCTATTGACGCTATTAATACAGACGAAACATCACCACAATTAAAAAGAGCCTATACTACAGATAATGCAACCATTATACTGGTGTATGATGAACCCGTTGATAGTATAGCCGGTGCCACCCTTTCCAATTATTCAATCGATGGCGGATTAACACTCATAAGTGCCATTACCATAGCACCTCTTTTTAATATGGTTCAATTAAAAACCTCGGCCCCATTATTTCTCAACACCGTTTATAGCATCACCGCCAGGAATATTACAGACTGCAAAGGCAATACAATAGGCACCGCTGATAAAGCCAGGGTGGGTTTACCGGCAGATCCGCAACAGGGTGAGTGGATCATCAACGAGGTCTTATTCAACCCGAGATCAAATGCCTATGATTATGTGGAGTTTTACAACAACAGTAATAAGATATTCGATGCCTCGAAATTATACATCGCCAACCGCAATAGCAGCGGAGTGGTCAGTTCCATCAAACCAATAAGTGCTGCGCCTTTCTATATCTTTCCCGGGGATCACATAGTGGAAACGGAAGATGCCGCCAGTCTTGGTTTACAATACCTGGTAAAAAATCCAGACAATATCTTAACCCTTTCATCTCCCCCTTCATTTCCCGACGATGAAGGGACCGTAGTAGCGCTTAACTTTCAGGGTACTGTTGTGGATGAAGTGCAGTATAAAGACGACTGGCATTTCAAACTGATAGATAATGCAGAAGGGGTTTCTTTAGAGAGAATTGATCCGGGTGGTCCATCACAAGCTGAAATGAACTGGCACAGCGCTGCCTCCACAGCAGGATATGGAACGCCGGGTTATAAAAATTCGCAGTATAAACTGGTGAATGCCATTGACGCTATGATCAATGTGTCTCCCAAAATATTCTCTCCCGATAATGACGGAAGAGAAGATGTGGCCACTATACAATATGAAGTATCCGAACCGGGTTTCCTTGCAACTATCACGATATTTGATGCGACGGGCAGAACCGTTCGCTACCTGGTGCGCAACGGGACCCTCGGCCTGAAAGGCTACTGGAACTGGGACGGACTGGATGATAAAGGGAATAAGCTGCCTATTGGTACTTATATTATCTTCACCGAAATCTTTAATCTGCAAGGGAAGAAACAGCATTTTAAAACTGCAATTACACTTGCCAGGAAACTATAATCAAACTTCTTTCATCATGAACCAAAACAATCAACAACTTATTAAAGCACTGGTCATCTCTATCATGGTGGCTGGCCTGCTGGGCGGGCTAACTGCACTCGCAGGAGGTGCTGAAGTATTCACGGTTAAACTATTTGCCGTTTGTCTTGCACTGATCATATATGGCATCACAGCCACTATTTGCCTGGTTACATCCGGCAAGCAGGATAAACAGGGGTTGGCAAATGCGGGAATGATAGTATCCGCAGCGGGATTTTTTCTTGCCTTTATCACCACAATGGCAGAAATATCTGATGAAGGCTTTCTGAAGCTTGCAGTTGGCCTGCTCATTGCTTCTATTGCGCTGGCACATATTTGCCTGCTGCATAGCATTACGTTGAGAAATAAATATGCCTATTATGCCCGTACTACGGCTACAATTGCCATTTCGCTTTTCTCATTGCTTCTTATTGTAAGAATATTTGAGCCTGTTATGAGTATGTATACCGCTCTGTATAATCAGTCATCGCTGCGGATGATACTGGCTGTACTGCTGATCGACCTTGCTGCCACTTCACTGGTGCCGCTATGTAACCGGCTCGAAACACCCGACCCTGTTCAGGAGTTGGTTTCCACGACGCCGGATCCTGAAGTACCGGTCTCCGCTGAAGAACAACCGCCTGTGCAATAAAAAAGAAAAGCTTCCGGCAGCAACCGGAAGCTTTTACATCAGACCTTACAGGTACAATATTTAATCCAATTCGATCTCAAAACTTACCAGGTCTTTAAACACCTGGATGCGGTTATTGATATCGCCGTTGTTTATTTCTTTTAAACGGGTGGCACCAAATTTCTCCACACAGAAACTGGCCATGGCAGAACCTACAATAATTCCCCGCTTCATATTTTCAAATGAGATGTCGCCGGTTTTTGCCAGGTGACCAATAAAACCACCGGCAAATGTGTCGCCTGCACCTGTTGGATCAAACACATCTTCCAGTGGCAGCGCAGGGGCAAAGAACACACTGTCATTATCAAATAGCAAAGCACCGTGTTCTCCTTTTTTGATGATCAGGTATTTAGGGCCCATGGCCAAAATGCTCTTTGCTGCTTTCACCAACGAGAACATACCAGTAAGTTGTCTCGCTTCCGCATCATTGATGATCAGCATATCTACCTCTTTCAGTACGGTATTCAGATCGTCCATTGCTATATCCATCCAAAAGTTCATGGTGTCCATTGCGATCAGCTTGGGCCTTTCTTTCATCTGTTTGATCACACTCAGCTGTGTTTGCGGATGCAGGTTGCCCAGCATCAAAAATTCGGCCCCCTGATAGCTGTCTGGAACTACAGGTTTAAAATCGGCTAATACATTCAGGTCTGTGATAAGGGTGTCGCGGCTGTTCATATCTTCATGATAACGGCCGCTCCAGAAAAATGATTTTTTATCTTTTACGATCTCTACACCATCCAGTTGCACCCCGCGGCTTTTCAGTTCGTCCATTTCTTCTATCGGAAAATCATCGCCGATAATAGATATCTGCTGTACAGGTTTTACAAAATTGCTGGCAGCATAGGCTACATACAGGGCCGAGCCCCCGGTTATCTTATCTACTTTTCCAAAAGGGGTTTCAATTGCATCAAAGGCCATGGTGCCTACGGTGATAAGTGACATAATTTTTAAAGTTGATGTTAATTTAAAGTCGGGGCCAGCCGTCAGAAGTCAGAAGACTATAGACCATTGGTTCAGACTGCCAAAAAGGCGTGCAAACCTACATGAAATTTGCAAGCTGGTAAAAAGCAATCCCGCCAATGTTCCCTACCTTTGAAATAATCATCCGTCTTATGCCGAAACGTTTCATTTTTTTCACCCTTTTTTCCTTTTTTACACTCTCGGGCCAGGCACAGTTTGATACCAGCTTTGCCAGGTCAGGCATTCGACACTGCGCAGATAGCCTGATATACGGGTTCAAAACAAGGGATTGGGACCTTTTCACACGCTACAGCAACCCCGGAATGATCGGAACAATGGGAGGCACAGCAGAATTCAAAGAATACATTTCAAAGACCTTTGCCCAGGTACCTGACTCCGCCTGGAAGAAATATCAACCGGGTGCTATTTTGCAGGTGGTAAAAACTCAGGCTGAACTGCAGTCCGTTATTGAACTTCATTCCATCATTGAATGGCAGGGGCAGCGCATTACCGCCACTTCGTACCTGGTAGGCCAGTCATGGGACGGTGGAAGATTCTGGACATTTTTTGATTCGCAAAGTGATGTAAACGCAGCAAGAACAATAAAGCCGGACTTAAGTGCTGAATTAATTATACCAGCTAAGAAAGAACAGGTAGAATACTTATCGCCTCCCCGTCCTGCCAAACAGCTACAGCAAACACCTCCGGGAAAAACAAAGACTCCGGGCAAAACAAAAGACCGCTGATATTTGTCATGTATGCTTTAAAGCAGCGTTCATTATCTTTGAGCATGGCAAAACTCCAACGAAAAAAAGCGTCCAAGAAAGGACTGATATTACGTAAGGCCTCCGCTATGTTCCGGGAAAAAGGCTTTGCGGCTACTTCTATGCGTGACCTGGCCGAAGCGGTAGGCATTGAAGCAGCCAGTTTATACAATCATATCCGTTCTAAAAATGAAATACTGGAAGCGATCTGTTTCGATGTGGCCAATATTTTCAATACCAACATTGAAACGATTGAATCGAGTAATCAGAAATCGATCGTAAAGATTGACAACCTGCTTCGTTTTCATATCAGGCAAATGATAGAGAATTATGAAGAAGTGTATGTAAGTGACCGGGAATGGAAACACCTGGATGAACCTTATTTATCTAATTTCCAAACGCAACGCCGCAATTACCGTAAAAAATTCGCTTCCATTATTGAGGAAGGCATTGCTAAAAATGAGATCCGCAAGATAGATGCCCCAACAGCTGTACTGATCATTCTTCATGCCGTAAGCGGGATAGAAAGCTGGCATCGCAGCAAAGCAAAGATCAATGCAGAAGAATTAGAAAATAATATGGTAATGATCATGATAGATGGCTTACGAAAACAACCCTGATTTATGTCCATTCATTTTCACCGCCTGCCGGTAAAAGAAATAAAAAAAGAAACAGTAGATTGTGTATCGGTGGTATTTGAAGTGCCCGCTGCTTTGCAAAAAGAATTTCAATACAACCAGGGCCAGAGCCTGACCATGCGGGCCACTATTAATGGAGAAGAAGTACGGCGCACCTATTCCATCTGCTCATCACCACTGGATAATAAATTAAGGGTGGCGATCAAAAAAGTGGAGGGTGGTTTATTTTCCCAATTTGCCAACGATACCCTAAAACAGGGTGATGTGCTGGATGTAATGCAGCCGATAGGCAAATTCTATACTGACCTGAGCCCTTCACAACAAAAAAGCTATGTGGCTTTTGCAGCCGGCAGCGGTATTACTCCCGTACTGTCATTGATCAAAACCACCCTTGCTACCGAGCCCCACAGTTCATTTACCCTCGTATACGGGAATAAGAACCGTGGCTCTGTTATTTTCTTTGAGGAACTGGAAGGGTTGAAAAACCTGTACATGCAGCGGTTCACTCTTATTCATGTATTAAGCAGGGAAAAAACGGATACTCCATTAAATTTTGGAAGAATAGATACTCCAAAATTGGATGATCTTGGTAAATTTCTCGACTATGCTTCCACTAATGAGTTCTTTATCTGCGGGCCTGAAGAAATGATCTTTTGTGTAAAAGACTACTTAGAGAATAAAGGTATTGATAAAAAGAAGATTCATTTTGAACTATTCACCTCCCCGGGACAGGCCAGGTCAAAAATAAAAAATCAAAACCCTGAGACCGAAGATACTGGTGCCAAAAGTAACATTACTGTAAACCTGGATGGAAGAAGCTTTTCATTTGATCTGCCATTTGCAAGCGACATCTCTGTACTTGATGCTGCATTAAAACAAGGTGCCGATCTTCCCTATGCCTGCAAAGGTGGTATGTGCTGCACTTGCAAAGCAAAGCTGGTGGAAGGTGAGGTAATGATGGATGTTCACTGGGGCCTGGAAGAAGAAGAAGTGGAGAAAGGGTTCATTCTAACTTGCCAGAGCCATCCCAAAACAGAAAAGATCACTGTCGACTTCGATATAAAATAAATAGGAACAGTGGTTATCGACCTGCTCCTTCATTTCTTGTCCTAATCTTGCCGAAAGATTCGTATTTAGTTAAGGTCTCGCTCCTAAATAGACCAGGGTAATATCAAATGTTGACCTATGGCCAGCTACACCCGTTTCATCCATAAAAAACTTTACCCGGATATTTTTCGTTGCAGGATCAATATCATTAAACCCGGTAGGATCGAGAACGGCTGAACGTCCGCTGACGGCGGATGGCTGACCGAAATAGTTGGTAACGGCTGTTACCTTGTTCGTAGTAGAGTTAAACGTCAGTATCAATCCAAAATTACTGTAGAATGTCGCATTGGTGATACCACCGCCCGTATTCCCTATAATGATACCTGGAAAACCAAGATTGTTTGAAACGAGGCTATCGGTATTGGCGCCACTGGTTTGTAATGTGTATTCGTAGGTATTATTCATCCAGCCAAATGCCGGGTTGGAATGATCTGTCATGGTACCTTCCACACGGTAACGGCCATCCCATTGGTTGCGGGTTGAGGGAGGGGGTGTGGTATCATCGCTCTTCTTTTTGCAGGAAAATAAGGAA
>JAEUVL010001040.1 GCA_016786965.1 Chitinophagaceae bacterium | reverse complement strand
TGGTGGCAGGAGTATTGGGCGCTGGGGCATTGATCGGCCTGATGCTGGATGTAAAAAAAGCAGCCAAGACCAATTTGCTTGGCGGATTAGGGGATAAGTCAAAAGATGTCACCAATGGTGAAGTGCCTGATCTAGATTCAGGCTTTAATAAGATCGGGAAAGATCTTTCTGATATGAGTATTTCAGTGGACTTTGCCCCCTGGTTTTATATTGCCGTCATTGCTTTTCTGGCGGGGGCCTTCTTCTGCTATAAACGAATGTCAACTATGAAATAAATTTAAGCCTACCATTTTTTTAATAATTAAACCAACCAACATGAACAGAAAAATGTTAACAATGATTCTCGGCGCTTTATTAGTAGTCGGGTTTTTCTTGCCTTATTTGAGTATGGGGCCATTCAGCATCAGCGGTTTCGAATTGATCAAAAGCCCGGGAAAAGCAGACAAGTATGTACTGCTGCTTTCACCGATCGCAGGTTTATTATTACTTGCCGGGGCCGCCAACAGTGAAAAGTACATTCCTTCCAGGGGTATCTTAGTGATACTGGCACTGGTCGGTGTTTTGTACCTGATCATCCGCTCCCTTATCGAAGGTAAATCAGGTGCCGGTGCAGAATTATTCAAAGTACTCGGACTTGGCTATTGGCTTAGCCTTGCTTCAGCAATTGTACTGGCTGCATACAACCCCAAAAAATAGTAACTGTTTTTCAGGTTTACAAAGGCTGCCTCAACTGGCAGCCTTTATTTTTTACAGCAATAGTATTTAGAAATAACTTTGACTGATGCGTAAATTTTTTGCCCTCATCTGCTGTTGCACAGCACTGCAATGCTCCGCACAAACCTTCGATCGCTGGGCGCAGGTAGTAGGCTGGGATGGAGTAACGCATTGGAGCAGGTATATGATCAGCATGCCCGCCTACCAGGGGCCAAATTCATTACCAGTTCCACGACTTGGTAATGGTAGTATTGACAGCACCCTTTCTGTGGCGGCCACCGGCCAGTTACATTTTTCACCCGGCGATAAAACGCAGAACATAAATATATATGCCAGCTACTGCCTGGTAAAAGATAAAATATCTTTCGATCTGGTCTGGGTGCCTTATGAAAGATATACGATGAGCCAGGCTACCAAAGAAAAGCGACATGTGTTCTCACAGTTTTTTACTGATAAAGAGGCTGCCGGGGAAATTCACCTGAACACTAACATTCAGTTACTCAATAAATGGCGGAAAGACATTCACCTGGCACTGCGGGTAGGCTATCGTTTTCCCAGCGGATCGGGATTTGGCGCTGCCCGCTACACCGATGCACCGGGATATTATTTCGACCTGTCGTTTGGAAAGATCATTAATCATTCTCCGTTAAAATGGATAGGTATGGCGGGCTTTTATAC
>JAEUVL010001027.1 GCA_016786965.1 Chitinophagaceae bacterium | reverse complement strand
ACCAGAATGTAGTATAAGGACTGTATCGCCAATTTGATATTTCACTTCAATAAGGTTGACAGAATGAATTTGAATAAGTTGCAAAGGTAGGTTCAAAAAGCAAAAGAGTTGTACCAGTTATAGTACAACTCTTTTATATTTATTAAATAAAGTTTATTCCTTCTTTTTGGCCAATTTACTATGTGTGTAACTGTATAAGAAATATATAGCCAGCCCAATTGCCAGCCATATGAGAAACCGCATCCATACCTTATGTGTTTCCTGGGCCATCAGGTAAAAACAACTCATCATACCCAATACAGGTATCAGGGAAAAACGTTTTACAAAAGAGAGTACCGCCATAATGATGGCTATCAGCCAGAAAACAGCCATTGGCCATGTATCTTTTGTCCAGATATCTTTTGAAAAATGTGAAGGAACATTTACAACAATCAGCACTATCGCCAGAATCATTAATGCCGGATATATAAACTGTCCATTTATATAAGGCACTTTGAACTTACTTTCCGGTTTATCTTTTTGGTATTGTAAAGCGAGTACACCCGCACAAACAAGCACAAAGGCAAAGAGGGTTCCAATACTCGTGAGAGAAAGCACTTCACCAAGGTTTAAAAACAAAGCAGGAACGGCTACGACAATACCGGTTAGAATGGTTGAAAAAGAAGGCGTACCATATTTTGGATGTATGCGGGAGAATATTTTGGGTAATAATCCGTCTCGGCTCATGCTCATCCATATCCTTGGTTGTCCCATCTGGAATACAAGCAATACACTGGCGGTTGCAATGATGGCACTGACTGCCACCACAGCAGAAATGAATTTCAACCCTTTCTCATCAAATACCATTGCCAGGGGGTCGCCCACATTTAGTTTGGTATAATGTACCATTCCAGTTAATACAATAGCAAGTAATACATACACCACCGTGCAGATAATAAGGGAGTTGATCATTCCTTTAGGAAGGTCTCGCTGTGGATTCTTACATTCCTCTGCCGTAGTAGAGATGGCATCAAAACCGATATAGGCAAAGAACACAGCAGAAACCCCTTTCATGATACCTCCAAAGCCTTCCGGTGTAAATGGCGACCAGTTGTCAGGGTTAATATAAAATGCGCCAAGAACAATAACAAAGAAGATGACTGCGAGTTTCAGCATCACCATCAGGTTACTTGCCGACCTTGATTCTTTAATGCCACGGAATACAATATAAGTGATCAGGCAAACGATAAGCAGGGCCGGTACATCCATAATGAGACGAAAACCGGCTATTTGTGGCGCATCAGCCCAGGCAGAAGCGGCCCCTTCTACAACACCTCTTTTAGCTGAGAGATAATCCATCGTCATCCAGTCAGGTATATGCAACCCGGCCTTCGACATCATATTAGTAAAATAGTCACTCCAGGAAATAGCCACAGCAATATTACCAATGGCATACTCCATTAGCAGATCCCAACCAATAATCCAGGCAAATATTTCTCCGAATGCAACATAGGAATACGTATAGGCACTCCCGGATACCGGAACTGTAGATGCAAACTCTGCATAGCACAGAGCGGCAAATCCACAAGCTATAGCAGTAAAAATATACAAGAAGATGACACCTGGTCCACCACTGGACGCTGCAGAACCAATACCACTGAAGATGCCAGCACCGATAACTGCGGCTACTCCAAAAAAAGTAAGGTCACGAACACCTAACACTTTTTTTAACCCAATAGAGTGTCCGTCGCCCAAACCAGCTTCTGCTTCTTTGAGGATGTGTGGAATAGATTTCTTTCGAAAGAGTTGATTTGCCATGTCAGTTGGTTTTGATGCATGGAAAATAGGAAAAAATTGATTAACAGGCTGTTCGGCCATCATTTTTCTGCTTTTCCACCACAAAACTGACAAATATCAGCCCGTCGGCTAATTATTGTCAATTCATCTTTTTACTACCCGGAACAAATTTGCAGGATAAACTATTACTATGCAATCAACCTTACAGCACCAAGCTAGAATCTCCGCTAATCAATCAGCTACAACGCATCTCTCCCTGTGGAGGCGCTTTATTAAATGGGCTGATGGGCAGGAAAACAGCCGTATCTTCTGGACAGCTATTGCTATCGCCGGTCATGGCTGTGTATTTACCATTGTTACAATGGCGGCTATTTTATTTACCGGTAATAATTTTATTTTCTGGCCTTTTGCCATTGCTGCTATGTCGGCATGTGTAGTTACTAACCTGGCAGCGATGCCAACAAAGATCACCATTCCTGTATTCTTTTTCAGCCTGCTGGTTGATCTGGTGATCATTGTGCTCTGCCTTACACAGGGGTTTGATCTGGCAGGCACATACAGGTAAAAGAAAATTAATACTCTCTTCTTACGAGGAAATGAGCCAGCTCCATGAGCGGCTCTTTTCTTTTGGATAGTACCGCTATATCTTCCAGGTGTACCAGTGCTTCATCCAGGAACCGGTTGTGCAGTTGTACAGCCCATTCATCCACCTTACAATCCCGGAAAATATTCTGCACCCTTTCTACTTTGTCAGCCGGATTTCCAGCCAGCAACTCACGTAGCTCCATTTGCTGGGCTGCTGAGGCGGCCTCAAATGCGTGCAGCAGTAAAAAGGTTTTTTTATTGGCCAGTATATCGCCTCCTACCTGTTTACCAAATTTCTTTGGGTCGCCAAAGGCATCCAGGTAATCATCCTGCACCTGGAAAGCAATACCCAGCTTTTTGCCAAATTCATACAAAAGATGCTGGTTTCGTTCACCAGCACCGCCTAGAATGGCACCAGTCTGTAAGCTGGCGGCAAGGGCTACGGATGTTTTCAATTCTATCATTTTCA
>JAEUVL010000975.1 GCA_016786965.1 Chitinophagaceae bacterium | reverse complement strand
GAAACCGGCTGCAACCGCAATCATATTGATACCACCGTGAACATCCATGCGGTGGAAAGATATATTGGTGACGAAGCCATTCATCACCATTGGCAGGTGAATTATAAAGCCAAGCTCACCGGCAAAAGAATATTGGTGGTTGGCGCTGGCCCAGGCGGTTTATCAGCAGCTTATCATTTAGCCCGCATGGGGAATGTGGTGGAAATTTATGAAGCGGGCGGACATCCGGGTGGTTTGTTGTGGACGGGTATTCCAGAATACCGTTTGCCAAAAGAGATCCTTGATGCAGAAATAGACCGTATTGTAAGAATGGGTGTGACCATACGCCTGAACTATAAAGTACAGGATGTGTTGCAGGAAAAAGAGGCAGGTAATTTTGATGCTGTGTATCTCGCCATCGGCGCCCAATTGATACGTAAAGAAGAATTTGAAAAGGATGATTCTGTTTATATCACCGACGCTTTCTCTTTTTTCCAGGAGGTAAAATCCAATACATCGCCATACATACATAAGAAAGTAGTGGTGTATGGCGGCGGCAAACTGGCCTTATACCTGTCAAGAATGATCAAACGCTTTGGTTCTGAAGTATCCGTTTATTTTCCCGGTGATAAAAAAATGATGCCTGCCTATGATTATGAAACGGAGGATGCACTGGCAGAAGGTGTGGATGTGCAAATACTGAGAAGTATAAATAGGGTAGAAAAAAATACCATTACCCTGGAAAAGATGAGAGCGGAAAAAGGAAAAGCAGTTGGAACCGGTGAATTTGAAACGGTTGATGCCGATGTGCTGATCCTTGCCAACAAACAAGAATCTGATTCCGGCTTCCTTCGTTCTGTTTCCGGAATAATTGTTAACGATGATGGTACAGTGACCATTGATGCGCAGCGGATGACAGGTTCCGAGGGTGTCTTTGCCGGAGGCGACATGCTGCCGGGAGAGAACAGGAGTTCCACCATTGCTATCGGGCAGGGAAAAAAAGCGGCTAAGTATATCAACAGTTTTTTGATGGAGCATGTTTATCAAAAACCAGATAAGCATCCAACAGCTGGCTATCGCAAACTGCATATGTGGTATAAAACAGATGCGCCGCAAAAAGAACAGGAGAAGCTGGCGCCTGCCATAGCAGTAAAAAGTTTCGATGAAGTGGTCGGTGGTTTGTCGGAACATGAAGCAAAGTTTGAAGCGCAGCGTTGTCTGAGTTGTGGCAATTGTTTTGAATGTGATGGCTGTTTTGGTGCTTGCCCGGAAGATGCTATTATCAAATTGGGAAAAGGCAACCGCTACAAGTTC
>JAEUVL010000927.1 GCA_016786965.1 Chitinophagaceae bacterium | reverse complement strand
TTGTTGAATGCTTCCTCGTAATTAGGGTCCAGCGCTGCTGCTTGTCGATAATACACCTTGGCCGAGTCGTACTCTTTCAGGTCGCGGTAGAAATTACCGATATATACATTCACAATAGATTTATCCTGGTAGTTGGCAAATGCTTTAGAATAGTATATCCGTGCCGAATCGAATTGTTTCGTTTCAAAAAAGGTTTTACTCAGCCCGTTATAAGCATTAATGAATTTGGGATCAGCTGCAATACTCTTCTTGAAATAAGAAATGGCCGTGGCATAATTCTTACGGCCAAAATTCAGCCAGCCAATATTATTGCTGGCGTATGGATTGCCGGGTTCAATCCGCAATGCTCTCTCATAATTGGCAATAGCCGAATCTCCCTTCGAAAGAGAATAATAATAGTGTCCGAGGTCCACATAGGCATCTGCATTATCCGGGCTTACCTCTATTGATTTGCGATAATACTTAATGGCCGAGTCCGGCTTGTTCTTAGTTTTGTACGCAAAGGCAAGTGTAACGTACGGATACCTCCATTTTGGTGCAGCATCAATCGCTTTTTTCCCATAAAAGATAGCGCTGTCTATCTGGTTATTATCCAGGTGCAGGGAAGACAACGTGTTGAGTATATAGGCCGCATTCTTATCTGCCGCATAGGCCGTATAAGCATACTGAAAGGCGTTCCTGATATCGACCATTTTACGGCTTTTGCCGAAATAACCTCTCGCTTTGAAGAAATACATCCTGCCCATCAGCGACTTGGCAAAGCCCGGATCATCCGGCTGGATAAAGCTGATCGCTTTTTCCAGCATATATCCAATTTCATAAAACTCCTGCTGCGCTACTTTTTCCATCCGGTCAAGACTGCTGTTGATCTCCTCCGTTTTTTCATCATCATCCAATTGCGCCCTTATCTTTTGTATAGAAGTGGCGTCTTTACAATCCAGGTACAGGTTGATCTTGCTTTGTGCAAAGTTGATATATTCCACTGTAAGGGTGGATTGCGCATCAATGGTGTAGGAAGTGCCGGGGTATTTGCTTTCCATCAGGTTGTAATAATACTCTGCTGAATGGTTGCCGATAAGGCGGTTCTCTTTCACTGCATCATTGAATAGGTTATAAGCTTCTATCAGCAAAGTATCGGCAGGACCGAAAAGCAATCCTCTTCCGCGGGGAGCTACTGAAGTGCCGGCCCCTTTAGACTGTAACTGTTTTAGATTGATCCATTTTCGCAGGTAAGCTGTGTCCACAATGCTTACTACTTTTCCTTCGTTGTCCGGGCAGCAAAAGAAAGGTTCCTGCTTTCGTTTAAAACGCTCCTGTGCAATAGAAGGCACATTCTTTTCTACATATTTCTGAATCTCATCCACCGTTACCTGGTTATCCTGTTTTCCGGCAGAGCCATCAGCCATCCCGTTCAATCCATCGATCAGGTAATAAGTGAATAACCCATGTCCGGCACCTATCGAGGCATCCTCCAGTGATTCCTGTCCTGCGCCGGTTGCCAGCATTATGATCTCGCCCACCCTTTTCTCCGATATGGCCGACTGAAAAAAGCCCTGCCCCTCCGTTCCACCTGGCAATTCATTGGTACGGCAGGCATCCATGATCAGGAACACATCCACTCCTTTGGCTGCCTCCTTGGCTATTTTCACTTTTACATCATACATCCGTATGGCACCGCTAACGAGGTAGTTATTCTTGTCCCCGGCGTGGTTACAATCGTAGGCCAGATAGAAGAACTGGTCTTCATCGATCGCATCACCGTGGCCGGCGAGGTAGATGAAAAGACGGTCGCCCTTCTGCAGTTTCTTCGCTTTTAGCCAGGCGAACCCTTTTTGGTAGAAATTGGCCAGCAGGGCCTGTTCATTCAGCAGGCAGTAGATATTATCGTCCGGTAATTTGCCGCCGGCGGGTGATTTCAGAAAGTCACGAAACATTTCAGCATCCTTATCTGCATAAGACAGGGGGCGTACATATTTATACTTGGAAATACCCATGATCATAGCGAAAGTCTGCGGCCCGGTGATGGTGGTATCCCTTGGCTTTGGAGGTGCTTGCGCAAAAGCCTGCTGACCCAATGCTACAAATAATAGCAGGGCTATGACGATGGATGTGTTTTTTGGCATAAATTCGACCTACTAATTTACGGATTTACAGGTGAATGTCAACTTTAACTGCTCACAGGCGGCATTGTAGACCAATTACACTGAAATCCAATTAACTGTATGTTGAGCAAAAGGGCTTTCCTGTTGCACCAAAAAGGTGTTTTAGGACGTTTTTTTCTCGACAGACCACCAACCAAACACAACTGATGAAGAAACCCCTGCACAAGCATATCGGCCACCACGCAAAACGGGTAGGCGGCCATTTTACCAAATACCTGTATGAAAGGGATACCATTCTGGCCACGCTATGGGTATTCATATTTATTTTCGGGCTGGGGCTCATTCCCCTTAACTTATATGTCCTCAACCCCTTAAAGCAATCGCTTAAAGACTTTGATTTTACCGACATGGTGTATTCAAAGCTGGGGACAAATGCTTTGGTAGGGATTGATAACCGAATTGTAATTGTTAACATAGGTAATGCGGACAGGGCAGGCATTGCAGGACTAATAGAAAAAACTGCATCTTATGATCCTAAGATCATAGGATTGGATGTGACCTTTGATGGCCCCCGCGACCCTGCAGCCGATTCCCTTCTTAGTGAAGTGGTTGGGAATACTCCAAACCTGGTACTTGCAAACCAGATATTTTACCCTGATAAAAAGACTAAAGTAGTTGAAAATGGCTTTTTTGGAAGCGTATCACATAAGCAAGGGTTTGTGAATATGGTATCTAAAGACCAGCAAAGCGTCCGGTTATTCTTGCCCTTTGAAACAGTGGAAGAAAAAAAATACAAAAGTTTTGCTGTAGCACTGGCTGAGGCCTACGATTCGGCAGCGGTGAGAAAGCTTGAAAAAAGACACAAGGAATTTGAAACAATTAACTATACCCGTCGGCTGAGTCGCCAGGGTGATGATGCAGTTGATCCGGACAGTAAAGTAAAAGTAAAAGATCATGATCAATATCTAACTGTGGAACCTGACGTCCTTATGTCGGATGGAATAGAAGGTAATCTCCTAAAAGGCAAGATCGTACTACTTGGATATGTGAACCGCAGCCCCGACGATATATTGGATAAGAAATTTACCCCGATGAACAAGAGATATGCTGGTAAATCAGTCCCTGATATGAACGGAATTGTGGTCCATGCTAATATTATCTCTATGATTTTGGATAAAAATTACGTAAAAAAGGTACCTTCGTGGGCAAACCTTCTGATAGCCGTGATCGTCTGTTGGTTGTTCATGTCCTTCTTTATCCGTTATTACCTTGAAAATCACATCTGGTTCCATTTAGTAGCAAAAATAATCCAGGTAGCTTCTGCCGTACTTTTTGCGTACCTGGGGATTTATTTATACGATAAATACAGGCTGAAAGTAGATATGAAGATGAGCTTGCTGGTTATCATTATGGCAGTGGATGTTATCTACTTTTATGAGGCCTGGGCAGTGTGGATGCATAAAAAGTTTCATTACCATACGGTGTTTAAACCACACCATCACTAAATAGTACCATAAACAAACCTTAAATACACACTAATGAAAAAACTACAGTTCCTTATCCTTTTCGCCCTGTTTTCAGGCATCGCCACTGCACAAAACAGCAGTTTCCTTTTGTACAGTTTTAAAGGGAATGTGTCAGTGATTGAAAACAACGTGGAAAGTAAAGCCAAGGTGGGCAAAAACATGAACAGTTCTGCATCACTCAAAGTAGCAGCCAGTTCAGCCGTAACATTGATATGTAATGAAGTCGCTATGTTCACTATTACCAAGCCCGGCACCTACCAGCTAACAAAATTTGGCGATTCCTGTAAAGTAAGCGGCAACTCTGTCAGCGCCAATTATGTAAAATATGTATGGGCTCAAATGACAAAATCTTCAGGTTCTCCCGGCAGTAACAGAAAAGCATACATGAGTACGGTGGGAGCCGTAAGCCGCAGCATCAATAATATCTGGGTAGATCCAAGACTGGACACGATCAACTATTCTGGCGGCGAGTTTCCTCTTTCCTGGAAATCATATGCAGAAGCTAAAGAATTTGATTTCATGCTTTTTAAAGCAGACAATATTGTAGAGCCTTTTTACAGTACCACCGTTTCTAAATTAAAAATTTCTATCCCCTCCTTCTCAGACAAACTGAAACAAGGTGAAACTTACTATTGGATATCGGCAGTAAAAGGCGAAGAAAATGAAGAAAGAAAAGTACTGAACTATGTATCAAAAGAAACCTTTGCGGGTGTACTGGCCAATATAAAAAGTCAGGCCGCCGGATTTGAGGCGCCTGCGGAAGAAGCATACCGAATTGCTTTTATGCTGGAAGATGCACACTACCTTTCTGAAGCATATCAATATTATACAAAAGCCGCTACATTAGACCCTAATAATGCATTGTACAGATCCACCCTGATGTCGTTTAAAAAAGATTATGAGATAAAATAGTAAATATTGTTTTTATACCAACCGCTTTGCCCGGGCAAAGCGGTTTTTTATTTTATAGGAACGGCTCATCACAACACCTGATGTTTTCTTAGCTTTAGCCACTTAATTGTTTAGTATGAAAAAAATATTGCTCCCTGTCCTGCTGCTGCTCGGCACCCTGTGCCAGTCGCAAATGAAAGCCGATGATGTAAAAACCTTCACCTTGAAGAACGGGATGAAATTCCTCGTGGTAGAGGATTTTTCCATTCCCAATGCCAATATGTACCTTTTTTACAAAGTAGGCAG
>JAEUVL010000870.1 GCA_016786965.1 Chitinophagaceae bacterium | reverse complement strand
CCGGATTTTTGTAATGATCCAAGGAGTTTATCAGAACCTGTAAGAGCATACCCCCTGGCATCTGTCACATTATTCATTACAGTGGCGAGTATCGTTTCAGAGTTATAAAGTACTTCGCTGGTGCGGGATACCCATTGGGCTGTATTACGTACTTTCTTTGATTGCAGGTAGGATACAAATACAATGGCCAGAATGGTGGTGACAACCATCATCATACCAAAAAACAATTTCCTTTCAGGTACTATTTTTTTCATATGTCAACTTGTACCAGTGACTTGAAATTAAAAGCTCATAATTGTAATAGGCTTTCTAAAAGTCTATATCTCATTTATGCTGCTTCCTGTTCTTACGGAATAATTGAAGAGGTGATCAGAGGGTGTTTAGCTACTTCACCAAATTAAACAATAATAAGGTACGTTAAATTCCTGAAATTATCAAGTACCAGTAAACTCTTATCCAGTTAAACTCTTTTTTATTTAAACGGTTTGTAAGCTATGAAAGAATGGTTGCAAGCCTAAATAGTTTCAATTCCATCAGTTTTACTATCTTCCTCTTATAAATGCTTGCTATGCACAAATCAAAGATCGCAGGGATCGGTATGTATGTACCCCCGCATGTAGTTACTAATAGCGACCTGCTGAAGTATATGGACACCAGTGACGAGTGGATACAGGAACGTACCGGCATCAAAGAACGCCGTTATGCCCATCGTACTGACGAAACTACCACCACTATGGGAGTAGAAGCGGCTACGATCGCCATAAAAAGAGCTGGCATCACACCACAGGATATTGATTTTATAGTTTTTGCCACCCTTAGTCCTGATTACTACTTTCCCGGCTGCGGCGTATTGCTTCAACGGGCCATGCAAATGAAAGAGATCGGTGCCCTGGATGTACGCAACCAATGCAGTGGCTTTGTATATGCTCTTAGTGTGGCTGATCAGTTTATCAAAACAGGCACTTATAAAAATATCCTGGTGGTTGGTGCTGAAAAACACTCTTTTGGTCTTGACTTCAGTACCCGTGGCAGGAACATATCCGTGATCTTTGGTGATGGTGCCGGTGCTGTTGTACTTCAGCCT
>JAEUVL010000863.1 GCA_016786965.1 Chitinophagaceae bacterium | reverse complement strand
CAGAAGTATGCCCGTATACAAGAGAATCTCTGGCGGTTTCAAAATGGATTTTACATCCAGGACCGCCCTATACGTTCTTATCCATTTAATGCCGGAGCAAACATTTTTGGATATATAGGAGAGGTGGATTCTAATTACCTGCGGAAGCACAGTGAAGAAGGATATCAAAGCGGCGACTATGCCGGCATGACGGGCCTGGAAGCCAGTTATGAAAAAGCATTAATGGGTGAAAGAGGGGTTCAGGTACTGATCAAGGACCAACTGAACCGTATTCAGGGCTCTTATGAAAACGGAGCTAAAGACGAAGAAGCTGTTGCAGGAAGTAACCTGTATACCAGCCTTGATATAGAGCTGCAGGAGTTCGGTGAAAAGCTGATGGAGAATAAGGTGGGTTCTATTGTGGCCATTGATCCCAAAACAGGCGGCATCATTAGTATGGTTAGCAGCCCTACCTACAATCCAGGTTACCTTACCGGCCCGGAGCGGCGAAGGCATTTCTCCGAATTATACACCGACGCAAGGCTTCCATTATTGAACCGGGCCGTGAATGCCAGCTATGCACCAGGTTCAACTTTCAAAACATTACAGGCATTGGTAGGGTTGTCTGAAGGTGTAATTAATACAAGAACGACATTCAGTTGCGGCGGAGCTTTTTATGGTTGCGGTAGTGGCAAACCAATGGGTTGCCTGGATCCGGGAACGTACTACCTGGCCACCGGCATCACCCATTCCTGCAACACCTATTTTGCTAACGTGATGCAGCGGGTGATCAATAATCCCAAGTACCCGAATGTGGACAGCAGCCTTCGTGCATGGAACAATTATATGTCTGCATTTGGTCTGGGCCACCGCTTGGGTGTGGATGTGCCTACCGAGCAGAAAGGAATGATACCAACACCAGAATTTTTTAATAAGACCTATGGTTCAGGGAAATGGGGCTTTTGCACTTTTCGTTCTGTAAGTATAGGACAGGGTGAAGTAACCGCCACTCCGTTGCAGGTGGCTAATGAAATGGCTTACATCGCCAATAAAGGCTGGTACATCATTCCGCATATTGTTGATTCTATTGAAGGAGGAGATAAATATGGCCTCTTGGAGAAATACAAAAACCGCATCACTCCTATCAACCTGGATGACAGCATTTTTGAAGCCGTGCATGATGGTATGCAGGGTGTAATGGAAGGTGGGACCGGAAGAGGATCAAAAGTAGAGGGCATCACCATTTGTGGGAAAACAGGTACAGTGGAGAATTATTATCGCGGGGTAAAACAGCCTAACCACTCGTTCTTTTGTGCCTTTGCACCACGGGAAAACCCCAAGATCGCCATTATGTGTGTGGTGGAAAATTCCGGCCGCTTTGGAGGCACTTATGCAGCTCCGATTGTGAGCTTGATGATCGAAAAGTATATCAACGATACTATTTCTGCGAAAAGAAAAGCATTGGTAGAGCGAATGTCAAAGATCAATCTTATACCAAAACTGATGCTGGACAAGATGCGGGCAAAGGACTCGCTGGCAAAGGCAAGAGAAG
>JAEUVL010000843.1 GCA_016786965.1 Chitinophagaceae bacterium | reverse complement strand
CAGAGCACACCGCCTGTGTAAAAGGGCCATGGAGACATGGTCCTTTTTATTTTTTAAGGAGGACTTACAGAACGTTTTATATTCTTTGAATTACCCTTCAAACAACTTTGCCACCCCAAAGGCCGCACCTGCTGCCAGGGCGCCGATCAGCATTACCCGTACAGCACCTATCCAGGGATTGATGCCGGTGATCTTGCTTTTAAAATAGCCAAACACAAATAAACAAATCAGGGTAACCACAAGGGATATCTTCAGGGCCTCGGTGGAAGAATCCATAAAGAAATAGGGGCTGAGCGGCACCAGGCCACCCACCACATAGGAAAGGCCGATATTCAACGCAGACTTGGTCGCCCGCCTTGGGTCTGGCTTCTCTAGGCCCAGTTCATACTTCATCATAAAGTCCACCCACTGTTTCTTATCCTGGGAGATTTCTTCTGTAGCTCTTTCCTGCAACTCTTTGCTCAGGCCAATATTGGCAAAGAACTCTTTGGTTTCTTCGATCTCCCGGTGGCGCAGGTTCTCCACTTCATAGTATTCTCTTTTTTGTTCACTGTTGTAATGGTCCTGCTCTGTCTTACCGGCCAGGTATCCGCCAAGGCCCATTGCTATGGAACCGGCGGCTACTTCTGCAATGCCGGCGATCACAATAATACTGGTGGAATCCACGGCGCCGCTGAGCCCAGCCGCCAGGGCAAAGGGAACAGTAAGGCCGTCGCTCATGCCAATTACAATATCCCGCAGGGCATCACTGCTTTTCAGGTGTTCTTCATTATGTGGCAGGTCGTGGTGAAGATGGGTGTCCATTGTTGAGTTAAGAGTTAACCGGGTTGATAAAGGTAAAATAAGATGTTATACTATTGGCTGATAAAGGTCAGGAAGGGAGATCATTTTTCTGTCAATTAGTATTCGCATAGCTATCTTGAAGAAGATGATGTATGTGCCCGTTTTGGATGATCAAACAGCCTGGCAGATTAAGGGTACTATATTTCCTGCTTACTATCTTCGGTTCCTTCTCTACTTTTCTGAGGGATTGATATGGTTCTCTTTCAGGATCTCATAAAACCGCTTTTCCTTTTTCTCTTCTTTCATCTTGCCGTAAATATAATTGATGATCTTTTCAGCATCCACCCGGTAGGGAGAGCCTGCAGACACATAAATATTATATGCTTTACAAATGCTTTGCAGGGCTTTTTCAAGATCTACCTGGTGGTTCAGATACACAATGGCAGCCCCATAAAACCCTTCAGGGTCTTCGGGGTATATTTCCTGCAGTTTTTCGTAGGCTTTCAGTGCCTTGTCATATTTCTTCTGGTATTGGTACACTACCGGAATATTCTGTAAAGGAGTGATGCCGGTAGGATCAAGTTCCAGAGATTTATTATACGCATTCAAAGCAGCCTCGTAGTTACCGAGTTTGCGGTTGCAAACGCCGATGTTGTCCCAGGCAAAAGCAAACTTATCATCTCTCTTTACTGCTTTTTCAAAATAGGTGAGGGCTTTTTCCAGGTCATTTTTTTTCATCCATTCAATCCCGGTATTATAATCCTCTCTTGCTTTCAGGTCTTTTGAAACAGAGTTCTTTGTTTCTTCATCGCTGGTAGCCACGGCCCGGTTCAGGG
>JAEUVL010000839.1 GCA_016786965.1 Chitinophagaceae bacterium | reverse complement strand
CTGGAGCTATAAAGTGGCGAAAGGTGACAATAATACCGTTCGTATTGACATAGATGGCAGACTTTACACCCCGCAGGAAATAAGTGCTATGGTGCTGCAAAAAATGAAAAAGACTGCGGAAGACTACCTCGGTCATGAAGTCACCGAAGCCGTCATTACCGTGCCGGCCTACTTCAACGACGCTCAGCGCCAGGCTACCAAAGAAGCCGGTGAAATAGCAGGTCTCAATGTTCGCCGTATCGTGAACGAGCCAACCGCCGCTGCCCTGGCCTATGGCCTGGACAAAGCCAAACAGGACCAGAAGATCGCTGTATTTGACCTCGGTGGTGGTACGTTTGATATTTCTGTACTGGAACTTGGTGATGGTGTATTTGAAGTAAAAAGCACCAATGGTGATACCCACCTGGGTGGTGATGACTTTGACAAAGTGATCATGGACTGGCTGGCTGATGAATTCAAAAAAGACGAGGCCATTGACCTGCGCAAAGACCCCATGGCCCTGCAGCGCCTGAAAGAAGCGTCTGAAAAAGCCAAAGTAGAGCTAAGCTCTTCTTCCGAAACAGAGATCAATCTTCCCTATATCACCGCTGTGGACGGAGTGCCCAAGCACCTGGTAAAGAAATTGAGCCGGGCCAAGTTTGAATCGCTGGCAGACAACCTGTTTGCCCGCTGCCTGAAGCCCTGCGAAGCAGCCCTGAAAGATGCCGGTTTATCCACTTCACAAATTGATGAAGTGATACTGGTGGGCGGAAGCACCCGTATCCCTAAAGTGCAGGAGATAGTAGAGAAATTCTTTGGTAAAAAACCCAACAAAGGGGTGAACCCTGATGAAGTGGTGGCCGTAGGCGCTGCTATACAGGGTGCCGTATTGACCGGTGAAGTAAAAGATGTGCTGCTGCTGGACGTAACCCCGCTTTCGCTCGGTATCGAAACAATGGGAGGAGTGATGACGCCGCTGATCCCCAGCAATACCACCATCCCTACCAAGAAATCAGAAGTGTTCAGCACGG
>JAEUVL010000823.1 GCA_016786965.1 Chitinophagaceae bacterium | reverse complement strand
ATGCGGGAAAATGAATTTGAAAAACAGGTGAAGGAGAAAATGGATGATTTCCATCTCCGTCCATCTCCCGAAGTGTGGGCAGATGTGGAGCGCCGCATCCGCAAGGAAAAGAAGCGCCGGATCATTTTCTGGTGGCCGTTATTATTCATCTTACTGGCGGGTGGCATTGGCGCTGGTATTTGGTTTATTAATAAAAAGGAAAGAACCGATCATGATACGGATACAGTGAAGAGAACGCTCAACATAAAGCCGGCTGTAAAAGAAACTCCAGAGCAGCCGAACCAAGGACCGGTGCCGGCAGATAAGAATGATACAGGGTTGCCCTCGTTAACAAAAGAGACCGATGCCGCTATTAAAAAGCCTGGTACTACGATTTCAGTTTCCAATAATAAGGTGACGGCTATAAGCTCCAATATGGAGGAGGCCTTCGGCAGTAAAGCGGGCAGTGTGAAAAAGAAAAAGACAAAAAAGAACGAAGAGGTTTCTGCTGTGGCTATTGAACCTGCAGAGGTAAAGACCGCTCTTATGGAAGCTGAACCTATTGTTGTCAATAACATGGCAACTGAAAAAGGAATTCCTGTGGCAGAAGTTGCAGTTGCTGACCAGGAAATAAAAACTACGTTGCATGACAGTTTGCAAACAGTTCCTGCTGCTGTTGTTTCTGCCACTGCCAAGCCTGTTGATTCTGTAACGAAAGCGACAGTTGCTGAAAAGCAAAAGAAGCAGCCGGGTAAATGGAATTGGGAACTTAATGCTTCTGTTGGCCGATCCTCAGTGGTCAATGGTATTGGGGCAGGACTTTTCAAATCTGGCCGCTTAGAGACGGCTGATGCACTTGGCGGTGTTCCGGCACTAGCAACATATAGCAGTACGCCGATTTATTATGGTATGTCAGCAGGCATCGGGTTGAATCTACAAAGACCAGTTTCTAAAAAACTGCAACTGGGTTTTGGGTTGTCTTACAATTATCTTTCTAACAGGATGAATGTTGGCAACAGGGTGGATAGCAGCCGGGTGGTCAGTAATAATTTTTCCGCAGGAGCAGCCGTGAGTA
>JAEUVL010000815.1 GCA_016786965.1 Chitinophagaceae bacterium | reverse complement strand
TAAAAGACTTTGAACCATCATTACCAGAACATATCAAACTGGCCTATTTGCCTAACTATGGCATGGTGAAACTGCGCCTTACTGCCAGGGGAAATACAAAGGCAGAAGTGGAGAAAGAACTGCTCCCTTACTTTGAGAAATTACAGGAATTGGTGAAGGATTTTTTGGTAACGAACGAAGATGAAGGACTGGAAGTAGTGATCGGGAAGATCCTGAAAGCCAAAGGCAAAACCATGGCGACTGCGGAAAGCTGCACGGGCGGTTATATGGCCCATTTGATCACCAGCATCCCCGGCTCCTCTGCCTATTATAAAGGAACAGTGGTAAGCTATGCCAATGCGGTAAAAGAAAATGTACTGGGCGTAAAGCCGGAAACCCTTGCGTCAACGGGGGCTGTAAGTAAAGAAACAGTAACAGAAATGGTGAAAGGGGCCATTGAAAAGCTGGGAACTGATTTTGCAGTGGCCAC
Source organism: Chitinophagaceae bacterium (assembly GCA_016786965.1). Taxonomy (GTDB): domain Bacteria; phylum Bacteroidota; class Bacteroidia; order Chitinophagales; family Chitinophagaceae; genus JJ008. The sequence continues at coordinate 2,771 of JAEUVL010000815.1, read as the reverse complement.
TTCAGGTATTATGGGACCGGATGGCGGTACTGATGAAAAACCGGTAGGTACTGTGTGGATAGCAGTAGGCAATAAGGATAAGGTGGAAACCCTGAAACTCAACCTGCGCTTTGACCGTCAACGGAACATTGGAATGACAGCCGCGAATGCCCTCAATTTTCTGCGCAAATTTATCCTTGCTAACAGTTGATAGCCTGATTATCACCAAATCATTACCTTTGGCCCGACCGATTGTATTGCTTTCCGCTTCCCCGATTTAGAGGGAGAAATATGCGCTGCTTTACGATCTGAAATCTCAAATCTAAACTCTTAAACAATAATATGGCTGTTGTTGATTTAGTAATGCCGAAACTGGGAGAAAGCATCATGGAAGCCACTGTGCTTAAATGGCATAAGAATCCCGGTGATACCGTAAAAATGGACGAAACAGTTCTGGAAATAGCCACTGATAAAGTGGATAGCGAAGTACCCAGTACCGCTGCCGGAGTGATAGAGGAAATTTTGTTCAAGGTAAATGATGTCGTACCCATCGGTACAGTGATAGCCCGAATAAAAACTTCAGTGGCGGGCGATGAAACAACTGGTTCAGCGGGGGCCCCCAAAGCACTAGTGGCTGAAAGGGTTCAGGAAGCCGTGGTGGTGGAGAAGGCCCAGCCAGAAAGTATAACATATAAACCCCAGACTGGTAACGGAACGTCCAATCGTTTTTATTCCCCGCTGGTACTGAACATAGCCGCCAGCGAAGGCGTGAGTATGGCCGAACTGGAAAACATCCCCGGTACAGGTAATGAAGGCCGGGTAACAAAGAAAGATATTCTGCAGTATGTGAGCGGAAGAAAATCCGGTGGGCAAAGACCTGAAACCAGGCCCCAAAGCGAAACAATGGTGATCCCGATGGCGAAAGTGGAGCAGCAATCATCAACAGGTAATCAGCAGTTGACCACTTATACCGGCAATGTGGAAGTAATAGAGATGGACAGGATGCGGAAACTGATCGCCGACCACATGGTGCGCAGCAAGCATACCAGTCCGCATGTTACGAGTTTTACCGAAGCTGATGTTACTAACCTGGTACAGTGGAGAGATAAAGTAAAAAAGGATTTCGAAAAAAGAGAGAACACCAAGATCACTTTTACACCCCTTTTCATTGAAGCGATCGTGCGGTGCATCAAAAAATTCCCGCTCATTAATTGCTCCCTCGATGGTAACAACATTATCATCAAGAAAGATATCAATATCGGAATGGCCACAGCCCTGCCCAGCGGCAACCTGATCGTACCGGTGATCAAAAATGCAGATCAGCTAAACCTGGTCGGACTCACCAGGCAGGTGAACGCCCTTGCAGATGCAGCCCGTAATGGCAAACTGAAAGCAGATGATACACAGGGAGGCACTTTTACACTCACCAATGTGGGAACCTTTGGCAGCCTGATGGGTACCCCCATCATCAATCAGCCACAAGTAGCTATAATGGCCGTTGGCGCTATAAAGAAAAGACCAATGGTAATAGAAACACCCGCAGGCGACAGCATCGCTATCCGCCACATGATGTACCTGAGCATGAGCTACGATCATCGTATAGTGGATGGAAGCCTGGGCGCAACATTCTTAACCGCAGTGGCAAAAGAGTTAGAAAATTTTAAAGCTGACCGGGAGTACTGATCACAGATACAACAAATTGAAAGGAACTATCAAATAAAGGCCTGGCTTAGCCGGGCTTTTCTATTTAGAAGGTGAACCATACTTTTCTCTTTTGAAAATAAACCTATCCCCTTTTCTTTTGATCACAAAGAGATTGTCATACTCACTATCCTTCAGGTCGCCTGGCACTACCGCTGATCCGCAAAGTTTATTCGCTATATCATCTATGGTGTTGGAATGACCAACCACCAGGGTATTGCCTTTCCGGATTGCTTTTAACTGCTCAATAAATGCATTCATTGAATCTGGTTTGCTGCTATAGGTCTGCAGTGGTACATCCAGGAACAGTTCCTTCAGCGGTTTTGCAGTAGAAATGGTACGCAGTGTATTGGTGGAATAAATATGCTTTACATTCTTCCCGCTCAGCATCTGCTTCAGCGCCAATGCCCTTTCCTGTCCCTCGGGGCTCAGGGGCGGGTCTTTAACGGTCTGCATGGTTTCCGGGTCTATGCCGGTAGCCTTTTCTGCATGGCGAACCACATAGATGGTATTTCCACAGGACCCTAACACGAACAGCAACAGCAGGCAAGCAATTAAAACCTTCATATTTTTTCTTTTAACAAACTAAAATTAAACATCCTTTCCTTTCTTTTTGTCTTTTTTGTAAATTAGGTAATAAAATTCGCAGCTATGAAGTCTTTATCCGAAACCTGGTTTGCCGAAGGCCGTATAGATTTTGAGTTGAAAAAATACACCCTGCTGGCTTATTTGCAGGAAGTGAACAAATATTTCAACGAAAACAAGCTATATCCCCAACTGGCCGACATCATTTTCCATTACAACAATATTGTGGCTTTCCGGGAAAACAAAAAGTACCTGCAGGAGCATTTCCCTAAAAAACTGACCGGCATACAAATGGAGAAACTACAGGTGCTTTACCAGCAAATGATAGAGGACGATGAACTGATGCAGGAATTGGAAGATATTATTCACTATTCCGCCGGGAAAATGAAAAGTATCATTTATAATGGTACGGAGATATATGAATTTGTCGAGGAAAAGATCAGCATCACCCCGGTAGGCCTTATCCCGCTCGACACCCAGGAAGGTTATTTCTTCCTCAGCAGCGG
>JAEUVL010000946.1 GCA_016786965.1 Chitinophagaceae bacterium | reverse complement strand
TCAACAGGGCCAACTACCTGCACCAGTACAGGGCCACTAACCTGGCCGGACAAACAGTTGACTTTGCCGGTAAGGATGCGCTGTATGGTGAGATCTATTTCCTGCGGGCCTATTATTATTTCCACCTCGTGAAGTTCTTTGGAGATGTGCCGTTGTTTGTTGACAAACGCCTCACCCTCAGCGAATCCAAAACACTTCCCCGCTCACCCAAAGCAGATGTGTACAGGGCCATAGAAACAGATCTTACCAATGCTATCGCTGTATTACCTGCGGTACAGGTACAGAAAGGACGCATCACCAAATATGCTGCCCAGGCTTTATTGGGTAAAGTGTATTTGTATCAAAAGAAATATGATGCCGCTGCCGCCATGCTGGAAAATGTGATCACTTCCAATGCCTTCACCCTGGTGGCCGATTTTAATTCTATCTTCTTACTCTCTGGTGAGAACGGACCTGAATCAGTTTTTGAGATACAATACTCTAACGGTTCTCCTTATTATAACTGGGGCGGTGTTACGAGAGGCCAGGGCAATCACTCCGTACAGCAATGCGGTATCAGGGGCCTGAACGGTTCTGCTGATATGCCTTATGCTGCCGGATGGAGCACTAACCTGCCTGCACAAAACCTGGCGGCTGCTTATGCTGCGGGTGATAAAAGAAAACCGGTGACCGTATTAGACATCGAAGCCTACAAAGCGGCCAATCCTTCTTACAATATCACTTACCAGGTAGCGCCGTTCAAGAATACCGGTTTATATAACCAAAAGTACCTGCCAAGAAAAGGACAGACCTCCGGGCAGGTGGAACTGAACTACCAGAATAATTTCCGCACTATCCGCTATGCAGATGTATTGCTGATGGCTGCCGAAGCAAACAATAAAGCCACTGCACCGAATGATGCCAAAGCACAAACCTACCTGAACCTGGTACGCCGCCGTGCCTTTGGTGATCTGCTGCATGATATTAGCGCCACCGGCAATACACTTTACTTAGCCATACTGGATGAGCGCCGCCTGGAACTGGCCATGGAAGGAGAACGTTTCTTCGACCTGGTAAGAACCGGACAGGCTGCTGCCAAACTGCCCTCTTTTATAGTAGGCAAGCATGAAGTGTTTCCAATACCACAGGCAGAGATTGATATTTCCGGCATCGCACAAAACCCGGGATACTGATCATTAACTAATTAAACTAACAATTATGAAATCAATTAAATATTTAAGCTGCCTGGTTTTGCTGATGGCCTTTGCGATCAGTTGCAAAAAGGAAATCAATGATGATGTGTCCTTTGTGGAAAATGCCGTCTCACCAGATCAGTTATCCGTTCTGTTTGAGATCACACAGGATAATACGGGTCTTGTTACCATTACTCCCAACGGGAATGGCGTGGCCCGCTATGAAGTATATTATGGACACGGTGCCGCCACCCCCACCAGTGTGGCACCCGGTAAGAACACTACTCATATCTACCCGGAAGGCGTATATACGGTAAGAATAGTGGCGTACAGTGTTACCGGTAAAGTAACAGAAATAACAAAGCCTCTCACCGTATCATTCCGGGCACCGGAAGACCTGGTGGCATCCGTTACAGTTGATGCAGCTAATAATTTCAAAGTAAACGTGACCGCTTCTGCTCTCTACGAAACCAACTTCAGGGTATTTTTTGGAGATGTGGTAGGTGAGACGGGCCTTGTTTTCTTAGAAGGACAAACACCCAGTCATGTATATGCTGCCGTAGGTACGTACACCGTACGGGTTGTGGCGTATAGCGGCGGTGCTGCCACCACTACTTACACCACCACCATCACCATTACTGACCCTGTATTATTACCACTGACGTTTGAATCACCAACGGTCAATTACACCTTTACCAATTTTGGTGGTGGCGTAGCTACCCGCATAGACAATCCGCAGTCAGGCGGTATCAACACCAGTGCTAAAGTGGGCCGCATGGTAAAAAATGCGCCGGAAATTTGGGCCGGTAGTTTTATTGCCCTTGGTAATCCCATAGATTTTTCTGCCAACAAAGTATTCCGGATGAAGGTCTTCTCTCCACGGGTGGGAGCAAAAGTTTTATTGAAAACGGAGAACCTCACGAATGGTTCCATCTTTTTTGAAAAAGAAGTGCTGACCACCGTTGCTAATGCCTGGGAAGATCTCGCCTTCGATTTCAGGACCATCAATACGGCTAACTCTTACCAAAAGGTCGTACTGATCTTTGATTTTGGTGTTGTAGGCGACGGCTCTCCTAATTTCACCTGGTTGTTTGATGATATCCGCCTCGTGAATCAAATGCCGGTTGGCATACTTAACCTGCCTGTTACCTTTGATCTGCCGGGCGTGAATTATGAAGTGATTGACTTTGGAGGTAATCAAAGTGTGGAAGCCGCAGATCCTTTAGTACCGGCCAATAAAGTAAAGAAAACCACCAAACCCACCGGTGCTGAAGTATGGGCCGGTACTACAATGGGCGACAGGTTCTCTGCCCCTATCCCCTTTACCGCTACTAAAACACAAATGAGTGTAAGAGTGTACTCTCCGGCT
>JAEUVL010000784.1 GCA_016786965.1 Chitinophagaceae bacterium | reverse complement strand
AAAATGAGGATTGATCTGCGACTTCAGAAAGTTCAATTCCGCTTCGGCTTTTTCTTTTGCAGTTTCAGCCATGCGCTGCTGCAGTTTAGCATAATCAGACACCAGCTTTACAGCAGCCCCTGCTATCACCAGGAAAAAGTGTGGCAGGATATTGTCATAAATTCTTGTCTTAAGGTCCTGCGACCAGTTGATCAGCCCCGGACTGTTCAACAGGTGGCCGAGTATATTCATTTTCAAAATACTGCTCCCAAACACCATCGCCACAAAGCACAGCCCGAAAAGCAGGTATCTTTTTTTATATAATAAAAAGGGGATAAGCAGGTAATTGGTCAGGTAGATCATAGCAGCCAGGTCCGCTACTTTGATCAGGGTCACTTTAAACGCCATTTCGTTAGAAGAATAATCGTCTGCCCGGAGAAAAAACCAAATTCCCAGTACCAGCATCCAGAAGAAAACATGATGCAGTTTATATTTTAAAAAGAAAGGGGCGTTGTGCATGAGTCAAAATAAATATACAAAATCGGCACCGCAAAGGCGATTACATGAAACGTATTCTTTACCTGATAAGACGCAATAATGCTGTTCGTCAGGCAAATGGCACCTGTGATGTAATCTCCTCTTTCAACCGGCTCCATTTATACAACTTTATACAAAATAAAAGTCATGAAAATATATTTACTCACCGCGGGCCTGCTGCTCAGTTTAACAGGCTGCGCACAGCAACAACCCAATCAAAAAAAAACAACGGCATCACCGGTCAATGCACCGGAGAAAGGGGTGGTTAAAGCTGGTGGCTCCTGCGAAGGATGCGAGGCGATTTATGAAAGCCCTGTCCCCTTCGGGCAATTAAATGAAACAGATACCTTGCCCGGTTTTGAGGAGGCTGGTCCTAAATTGCGTATCAGCGGTACCATCTTCAAAGCAGATGGCAAAACTCCAGCCCCCGGCGTGGTGTTGTATATCTATCATACTAACCAGCAGGGCAACTATGTATCAAAGAGCGGGGAAGGCTGGGAGAAACGGCACGGCTATATCCGCGGCTGGGTAAAGACGAATGAAAAAGGGGAATATAGTTTTTACACGCTGCGGCCTGCTTCTTATCCAAACAGTAAAGCAGCTCAGCATATACACCCGGTAATAAAAGAACCGGGCATCAGTGACTATTATATT
>JAEUVL010000766.1 GCA_016786965.1 Chitinophagaceae bacterium | reverse complement strand
TGTTAAATCAAAGGTCAAATATATCCAAACTTTAGGCCAGAAAAAATTCAGACAGGAGGAAGGGCTCTTTATTGCCGAAGGCCCTAAACTCGTACAGGAACTATTGGAAGCGACTGCAGCATCAGTTACAGAAATTTTTGCGTTGCCAGATTGGATAACAGCACACAAGCACCTGTTACAACATACTGCCTGTACCCCAATAACTGAAGCAGATTTAGAGAAGATTTCTCAGCTTGCCACACCTAATAAAGTGCTGGCACTGGTAAAGCAATTTGATAATAGTGTTTCGCCAACGGCAAAGGATACTGTGGTATTGGCATTAGATACCATCCAGGACCCGGGTAATATGGGCACTATTATCCGCATAGCCGATTGGTTTGGTATCAGGCAAATCGTTTGCAATGAAGAAACGGCAGACTCTTATAATCCGAAAGTGGTGCAGGCCACTATGGGAAGCATCGCCAGGGTGAGTATTTATTACACCGATCTCGTTTCGTGGATCAAAGAACAAAAAGGGGTAAGCCTGTACGCTGCTGCGCTGGATGGCCGAAATGTAACAACGATGGACAAAGTAAAGGATGGCATTATCGTCATCGGTAATGAATCAAAAGGGATCAGCCCCGAAATATTACAACTGGCAGATGTAAAGATCACCATTCCACGCAAAGGGCAGGCAGAATCATTGAATGCGGCTGTAGCAACGGGAATAATACTTTCACATTTAGTGTAGGCGATATCGGCTATCGCTTTAGCGGAATTGTATTGCCTTAACTGGCTGCACACTTCTTACGATCAAAGTAGGGATCATAAGTACCAGGAAACAGACGAACAAGGTGCCTCCGCAAACAGCAGCCACCTGCCACCACACGATCTTTACGGCTGCAGTATCCATATAATAAGCATCTTCGGGCAACCTGATAAACCCGGTGGCCTGCTGAAGCCACAACACACCCAGGCCCACACCCAGCCCGATAATGATACCGGTGAAAGTGATAATGGCAGAATGCCAGAGAAATATTTTTTGCACCGTCCAGTTGGAGGCTCCCAGCGCTTTTAATACACCTACCATTTTTATCCGTTCCAGTACAAGAATAATCAGGCAGGTAATAAGATTGATGATGGCAATGATAAGCATGATCCCGATAAGCACATTACGGGTTTTGTCCTGCAACTTCAGCCAGTCGAAGATATTAGGCGAAATGTTTTTTACACTGATAGTATCCCATGTATCAGGAAAATCATCCAAATCGTATAATTCGGTTGCAACCGCATCGATCTTTGTGTGGTCTTTTAAAAAGATCTCATATCCACCCACCTGGTTTGGTTCCCAGTTATTCAGTCTTTGTATAAGTTTGATATCGCCGATGGCAAAAAGCTTATCATACTCTTCAATACCTGTTTTATAAATGCCGGCGATGCTGATTTTTCTTGGGCGAGGGTCTTCTCCGGGTTTGATAAAGTAGATGATCATACTGTCATTTACTTTCAGGGCCATGCGATTGGCTGTATAGGTGGATATAAGTATCTCCCTGCTGTAAGTACTGTCGTTGAAGCGGATGGCCCGGCCTTCTTTAATGAACCGCTCCAGGTATTTAAAACCATAGGTACTGTCAAAGCCTTTTACCAGGACTCCCTCTATTTCATCTTTAGTTTTGAGAATGGCGTAGCGGGTGGCAAAAGAATGAATGCTTTCCACTTCCGGGTGGCGCCGGATGCTTTGCACCAGGGTATCGTTGGTATCGATCGGTGTTTCCTCGGATATGATGGTCTTATCGGGTTGCTTTTCCTGTACCCGGATATGTCCCCAAAAGCTGAAGATCTTTTGAGTAACAGTTTCCTGGAAACCATTGGCAAAAGAAAGAGTAATGATCATTACCGCCACACTGATAACGGTGGCCACCGTACTGAGCCGGATGATAAAGCGGGAGAAGGATTTTTGCTTACCTGCACCACCGGGCCCGGCAGACCTGTCATATGCGATGCGTTTTGCTATAAAGCCTGCAACCTTCAAATTGGATAGTTTGTCTTTTACCAAAAATAAGCTGACTGGGAGATTTCTCCGCTTTTTTACCTTATTTTACTTGTACTTCTGTCTATTTAACGAACGATACACATATTTTGAACTAATTACCCGGGATGAAAAAATTACTGCCCTTTTTTTTATTACTTCAGGCAATCGCTGCACAGGCACAATTGCCTGACCATATTTACAAATCCAATATTCACGCAGTGAAACTGTACCGGTCCGGAGATGTGTACAGCTACCCAGTGCTGACGATGACTGGTAATGAGCAACTGGAACTCCACTTTGATGATATGGATGCGGATGTGAAGTATTATTATTACAGTTTCCAGTTGTGCAATGCAGACTGGACACCGGCTAACCTGCAAACCTTTGATTATATCCGCGGCTTTCAAAGCAACCGTATTTCTAATTACCGCAGTTCATCCATAGCTCAAACCCGCTACACACATTACCAGGCTTTCTTACCCGAACGGAACTCAGCGCCTACCCGTGGCGGGAATTATCTCCTGAAAGTTTTTTTGAATGATGATACTACCAAGCTTGTCTTTACCAAACGCTTCCTGGTAGTTAATACCAAAGCCACCGTGTCAGCACAGGTGATGCAGCCATTCAATGGTAATTTTTTCCAGACACACCAACGGGTGCAGGTGTCGGTGAGTACGGTACAAGGGCAGATCACCACGTTTTCACCTCAAGACCTGAAAGTGATGGTGATACAAAATGGCATCTGGGGAAATTCAACAGTGATAGACCGCCCCACTATTTTCCGGGGAAATTATTACGAGTACAGCGATGAAGAAAATACCACTTTCCCTGCTGGAAAGGAATGGCGCTGGATAGACCTGCGCAGCCTGCGGCTGATGAGCGACCGGATGGAAAAACTGGTGGACAGCGATACCACCAACCGGATCGATGTGTATGTAAAGCCCGATGG
>JAEUVL010000744.1 GCA_016786965.1 Chitinophagaceae bacterium | reverse complement strand
GGTGTACCTGCGGAAAAGAATAAATCCCATATAGTTCATCCACTTTAACCGTTCCTTCTGTACATATCTTAGCCAGGTCATTGCGAACCAGGTCCACCACCATTACATTTTCTGAACGGTCCTTGGCGCTGTGAAAAAGTTGCTCTTTATTTTGTCTGTCCTTTTCTTCGTTCCATAATTCTCTTTTGGATGTACCCTTGATCGGCTGAGACAAAACATTGTTTCCTTTTCTCTTTAAGAAGCGTTCCGGGCTTGCACATATAAGCCAGTGGTCGTTCACCCTGTACAAAGCTGAAAAAGGGTTGGGCGAAACAGCGCTTAATTTTTTATATACCCCTGGTGGATCTATCATTGCATCCTCCGCATAAAATTCCTGGCAAAAGTTTATCTCGTAACAATCACCACGCAGAATATGCTGTTTTAATTTCTGTATGATACTGACATATTCATTCTGGCCGATCCTGCTTTTAATAAGAACAGGTAAATACCCTGGTATAGTAACTGAATCGGTTGCAGCCCCAATCTCATTAAATACTCCTGCGGCATCATCTGCTTCTATAGCGATCTCATTTTGTGAAAGCCGGATCACAATCTCAGGTTCAAAGAAATATAGATCAGGAAAGCCAATTCCGTCCGGATTGGAAGAGGATAGCTTTTCCATTTCATTTTTCAGATCATACCCCAGATGCCCAAACAACCAACCACTGGCCAAAAAAGTATTATCAGAGCGGAAAGCTGCCAACTGTTCAACTGCATTACCGGCATTCAGCTTCAATTCCCTTTTTACACCGGCAGCAAGCAGGCATTCCATGGTATGCGGTTCTATTTGGTATTGGTGGTTATCCAAAAAACAAAAAGTGCTGAACCGGTTAGACCAGTTCAGCACTTTTTCTTTCACCTGTTCAAAATCACTTACCGGAAATGTGCAGTTAGTTAAGGATTTATTACTCAAGGTATGTTTTACTCCTTTCAGAGCAGGGGTTTAATAATCATCATCTTCATCGTCGTCGTCAAAGTCTTTATCATTAAAAAGATCTTTGAATTCATCATCCACTTTAAAATCATCATCGTCATCAGCTTTTTTACCACCTCCGATACCTGCTTTCTTTCCTTTTGATTTGGGGACATCAAACTCCTCAAAATCAGGATCCCATTCCTCTTCCTCTTCAGGCTTTTCCCAATCATCTGGTTCGTCTTCTCCATCCTCCTCATCATCGTCCTCATCGCTTTTTTTGGAAGCGGCTTTACCCCCTTTCTTTGCAGGCTTCACCTCTTCATCATCTTCTAATTCATCATCCTCCTCATCCTCGTCTTTTTTGGTAGGTTTGGATGCTGGTTTTTTTGCGGCTGCTTTCTCGGAAGCGGCGGAGATACCTTTCCCCGCGGTCTTTTTTATTTTTTCTGGTTTTACTGCCATAGTCTTTACAGGATTACTGCTGTAAAATTTCAGCGAAGTTTTTAATTAGCCAAATTTTTAAAATATTTTTTTTTTCGTTTCCTGTCGTTTCACCATAAATGGTGGAAACAAAGCGGAACATTCTCATTTATACACCTCGACCAACTGCTCTCTTCCTGGTCCATTGGATATATAATGGATCTTTACGCCAAGGTATTCATTGATAAAATTAACGTATGTCTTCATGGTATCAGGCAATATCTCATACGATTTTGCTGCACTGGTGTCTGTATTCCATCCGGTAAATGCCTTAAACTGTGGTTCCGGCTTTTGTTTGTCCATCTGGAAGGGTATTTCCAGGGTTTCTTTTCCGTTTATTTTATATGCAGTGCACACCTGCAATTCTTTAAATGCATCCAGCACATCAGCCTTCGTCATCACGATCTTCGTTACTCCGTTTATCATACAGGCAAAATTCAGGGCTACCAGGTCTATCCATCCACAACGGCGGGGACGACCGGTGGTTGCGCCAAATTCATTACCGATCTTCCGCAGTTCTTCTCCCATCTCATTATCCAGTTCAGTGGGAAAAGGGCCGCCACCAACACGGGTACAATAGGCTTTGGTCACACCTATCACATCTTTGATATGCTGGGGGGCTACTCCCAGCCCGCTGCACACACCAGCGGATATAGTACTGCTGGAGGTAACATAAGGGAAAGTTCCAAAATCAATATCCAGCATGCTACCCTGTGCTCCTTCTGCCAGTATTTTTTTACCCGCTTTTATTTGCTGATTGATAAAATATTCGCCGTTTACAATATTCAGTTCTTTTAAAAACTCCAGCGCTTCAAAGAATTCTTCTTCCCAGGCAGTAATGTCTTCCTGGAAATTATAATTATCTAACAACCGTTGGTGCTTCAGCCGCAGTTTGATATAGGCAGTAGTAAAGTTCTTATCCAAAAGGTCTCCCACCCGCAAACCATTACGGCCTGTTTTATCCATATAAGTAGGGCCAATACCTTTTAAGGTAGAACCGATCTTTTGTGTGCCTTTGGATAATTCTGCTGCTTTATCCAATGCCCGGTGAGTAGGCAGGATGAGGTGGGTTCGCTCTGCAATAAATAAATTCTTTTTCAGGTCGATGCCAAAAGAAGCAACAGTATCACATTCTCTTTTTAAGGTTACCGGGTCCAATACCACTCCATTACCGATCAGGTTGATTATACCTTTGCGAAAGACACCGGAAGGTATCTGGTGCAGCACTACTTTTTTGTCGTCTACATAGAGGGTATGACCTGCATTTGGCCCCCCCTGGAATCTTGCTACTACATCATAATCCTTCGCAAAAAAATCAACGATCTTTCCTTTTCCTTCATCGCCCCATTGGAGGCCGAGTATTACATCTACCATAATTTGGTTGTCATTTTTTCCCGTCGGCACATAATGACCACAACGCTGCGTTCTGTTATCTGCGTTCTGTGCTTTTCGACTTTATAGGGAAATTTATTATTTCGCTGGTCAGGCAGGCAAAAATAAGGCTTCACTAAAAAGTCACCGAATTAAATCCACATTACCCTCATTAATTTTATACACTACCCCTGCTCAATTATCAACGTATTAGTAAAATGGTGCCTTTTTTAGTAATTACCCGTTTGTCTTCGGTTATTCCTTCCACCATCCAAACATACGTTCCTGGTGGTTGCTCTCTTCCTCCCAGTTTACCGTCCCAGCCAGCATTCATCCGGTTGGTTGAAAAAACTAACTGCCCCCAGCGGTTATACACCCTGAAGTAATTATAACTGCTTATTCCCACGGGTACCGGCACAAATACATCATTCAGGCCATCACCATTCGGGGTAAAACCAGTTGGCACATAAATCTCAGGCCCTTTATATACACGTATTCTTACATATCCCTCTGCTTTGCAACCCTCTTCATCCACCGCTACCACTTCATACTGCATATTTTCCCCTATATCACCCACTGTTACCACCGGGTTGGGAATGGTGGTACTGCTAAGCCGCACCGGCGGCGACCATGTATAACTAATACCCGGCGAGGTAGCCAGCAATTGAACCTGGTCTCCGGGATGTGCTATCGTATCAAATGGAAAAGTATTTACCTTCATCACCCTCTTCACCACAACTTTTACCTCATCTGTTACAATCGACTGGCATCCTATGGCATCAGCCACAGACAAAGTATACACGGTTGTTTTTGTAGGAGTAGAAACAGGATTGGCCCCTGTATTTGTATTTAAATATAGCTGGGGGGTCCAGGTATACTGAGCCCCGCCGGTACCCTGCAGGGTATATGATTGTCCATAACAAATATCTCCATCAGGGCCCGCATTCGGTATGGGTGCCGTGTGCACATTTACAATCACCGTATCATAAGCAGTACAGCGGCCCAGCACTGCTGTAAGTATGTACTCACTGGTGACAGCAGGTGATGCTACCGGGTTAGCAATATTGACATTACTTAATCCTGAAGCAGGCGACCAGGTATACTGGGTGGCATTACTCACTGTCTGCATCTGTATGGATCTGCCTTCACACATATCAAGATCAGCTTGTGCAGGCAGCGATAAATTAAATGTTAGCCCCACTATAGTAGTAAATACTGTACTGCAGCCTTTATCATCCTTAACAGTAACCGTGTAGGTTCCGGGTGCCACATTAAAATAATTGAGCGACTGAAAAGTAAATCCATCCAGTGAGTAACGGTAATTAGCATTCCCGCCAGTTGCATTGACCGTTATTCTTCCGTTATCTCCGCCATCACAGGTGGCATTGGTATTAGCTGAAAAAGCAGTAAGTACTGCCGGTTGTGTCATTGTCACATTGCGGGTAGTTATACAATTATTGATATCCCTGATTGTGATGGTATAATTACCGGCGGGTACTGTAAACATATTACTGGTTTGCCAGGTGCCTCCCCCATTAATTGAATACTGATAAGGCGAAGTACCGCCTGTAGTTGTCACTGTTATTACCCCATCATTTTCTCCATTACAACTTACTGGTGCTATGGATGAAGTAGTACTCAACGGCGCCGGCTGGTTGATAGTTACGGGTAAAGTACCCTGGCATCCATTTACCGACCGGAAATAAACGGTATAGTTGCCAGCTGTCAAACCTGAAAAGAAAGCGCTGCTCTGCCAGTTGCTCCCATCCAGAGAATAATCAAATGGCGGTATGGCAAGCGGTGGCGGGTTCACGGTAATTGTACCAGTGGCATCGCCATTGCAAAGCACATGGGTCCGGTTAGCGGTGGTTACCAACTGCGGACCCGGATCAACCATTACCGGGTAAATTGTACTGGCACAGCCCACCACATCAAACACCTGGTAATTATGAAGACCTGCTGCCACATTGGTAAATGTATAAGGCACACCGCCC
>JAEUVL010000944.1 GCA_016786965.1 Chitinophagaceae bacterium | reverse complement strand
GCGGCATCATATTTCTCTTTAATACAGAAAATTATGACCAAAGTCCCAATTCCTTCGGATACAATACGGCAAATGGAACTTACACCGCTCCTGTGTCCGGCTTATACACCATCACAACCTCTGTAGCAATTGTGCCTACGGCCCTCAATCAACTGGTTGAATTGGATTTACAAGTCCTGCCTTCCGGAGTTAATTATGAGTCCCAGGGTGTTTTCTCTAACACAGTTGCAGGGAAACAGTCCTTATCCAATACTATTAACTTGTCGTTACTGGCCGGCCAATCTATCAGGATGACCGTTACAAACAGTTCGGCGAATGCCATTAGTGTGGTGACGAATGCCCCGGGAGTAACATCATACCCAACTTTCTTTTCTGCAGTATTGATAAAATAAATTCTTAATAAAGCAGCACTGCTTTGTTGCTGTAGCCGGAGGGACTAGTTTAAATACTAAACGCCGTTTCCACGATCTCCCGCTGCTCCTGCACATGCACTTTATTATAGCCCGTGGCAGTGGACGCAGAAGGCTGCCGGCTGATCACTCCATAGTTAATGGAAGTAAGATTCATCCGCAGAAAAGAGGCGGCGCCCATATTCAGCGGTTCTTCCTGCACCCAAAACCAGGTGGCTTTACCATACTTTTCATGCAGGGCTTCGAGTTGCTTGTATGGTAGCGGATATATTTGCTCCAAGCGCACAATGGCAATATCTGTACGGTTCTCTTTCTGCTGGCGTTCGGCCATGTCGAAATATATCTTGCCGCTGCAGAAGAGTACTTTCTTTACTTTGCTCACCTCAGCAAAACTATCATCGATCACCTCTTTGAAACCTCCGCTGGTAAATTCTTCCACTCTTGAATAACTGCCGGTATGACGAAGGTTCGCCTTCGGTGCAAAATTGACCAGCGGTTTCCGGAACGGCCAGGCCAGCTGCCTTCTTAAAGCATGGAAGAAGTTGGCTGCCGTAGTAATATTAGTTATCACCAAATTCAATTCAGCACACATTTGTAAAAAACGTTCCAGCCGGGCACTGCTATGCTCGGGGCCCTGTCCTTCATAGCCATGTGGTAACAGCATCGTAACGCCGTTCATCCTGTTCCACTTCTGTTCACCTGCTGCAATGAACTGGTCGATCATTGTTTGAGCTCCATTGGCAAAGTCGCCAAACTGTGCTTCCCACAACACCAGTGCATTAGGATTGGCCATCGCATATCCATATTCAAAACCAAGCACACCATACTCACTTAGCAGCGAATTATATATCCTGAATTTACCGGTAGCGCCGGGTATATGTGTAAGGCGGTTATACGGCTTGTCTGTATTCTCATCTCTAAGCACAGCATGCCGGTGACTGAATGTTCCTCTGCGTACATCCTGTCCGCTCATCCGCACATCTTTGCCATCTGCCAGTAAACTGCCATAGGCAAGCAGTTCGCCGGTGGCCCAATCCACCTTGTGCTCTGTTTCAAACAGCTTTACCTTATCCTGCAATATCTTTTCCACTTTGCGAAGCGGCTTGAAATCTTCCGGCCATTTCATCAGCGCCTCAAATACTTTTTTAAAATCATCTGGACTGATGGCAGTGATGGGTGACTGTTCAAAATCCTGTTCATTAGCACGGCGCAGTTTTTTCCATTCTATCTCGGGTTGCTGGTAATGATATGGTAGAGGATTTTGTTTTACTTCATCCAGCCGTTCCTGCAAGTCGGCCCAGAATTTCTTTTCCATTTCCCTGGCCAGTTCCTGTGCATCGGGTTCACCATTCTCCAGCAGGAATTTTACATATACTTCCCGTGGATTAGGATGTTTATCTATCAGAGCATATAAATGCGGCTGGGTAAATTTGGGGTCATCTCCTTCATTGTGTCCATGTTTACGATAGCACACCATATCAATGAAGCAATCAGAATTAAACTCCTGGCGGAAACGGGTGGCGATCTCCACACATTTCACCACCGCTTCCGGGTCATCACCGTTCACATGAAAGACCGGCGCCTGCACAGCAGATGCCAGTGAGGTACAATAGTCAGAACTGCGGGCATCATCAAAATCAGTCGTAAAGCCTATTTGATTGTTGATCACAAAATGAAGGGTGCCTCCGGTGTAATAACCTTTCAGGTAGCTCATCTGCAATACTTCATATACAATTCCCTGGCCCGCAATAGAAGCATCGCCATGAATAAGTATCGGTAGTATCTTATCAAAGTTGCTTTGATACATTACATCGGCCTTGGCCCTGGAAAAACCTACCACCACCGGATCAACCGCTTCCAGGTGAGAAGGGTTGGGCATCAGTTTCAGGTGAATGGTCTTATCATTCATCGTTTGCACTTCACTGCCGTAGCCCATGTGGTATTTTACATCGCCACTGCCCATGGTTTGGTCCATTTTAGCAGT
>JAEUVL010000717.1 GCA_016786965.1 Chitinophagaceae bacterium | reverse complement strand
GTACACATCTCCTGCTTTGCTGATGGTGCTTTTGTACGTGGTGGACTCTGAATCCCATTCATAGGCCAGTTCCGAAGCAGCAGAAGCATTCCGGCTGTATATCTGCAAGATAGTATGCCCTGCTGCTTTGAATTTTCTGCCCAGTACCGTTGCCACATTGCCTGAACCTATCAGTACGATATTCATATTCAACCCTCCTTTTAGATTTCCGCTTGTTAAATGATCAGTATCCGCTTCCGGCTGCCGCCGGAATTTTCTGGAAAGTTTGCAGCAGCGCTTACTTTTGCTTCAATGAAGTTATCTCAACGCTTAGCGCTGCGCTATATTAAAACAAAGTTCACCCTTCTTACGGCCATCTCCAAAAAGAAAGCCGCCGCCGAAGCCTTTAAATTATTTTGCACCCCGCAATCCCGCAACAGGAAGAAACTGCCGAAAATATTTGAAGAAGCAGAAAAACTGCAGTTGGAACTTGACAGCGTGATCGTGAAAGGCTGGCGTTTTAATAAAGAAGGAAATCGTAAAGCCCTTATCCTCCATGGCTTTGAATCATCTGTTGTCAATTTCGACCGTTACATAAGGCCATTAATGAAAAAAGGATATGAAGTACTCGCTTTTGATGCCCCGGCACATGGCCGCAGCGGCGGCAAACAGATCAATGCGCCATTGTACTGCAAAATGATACTGGCCATCAATAAAAGGTTTGGCCCGGTGAGATCATTCATGGCCCATTCTTTTGGCGGACTGGCTGTAAGCCTGGCTCTGGAACAAATAAGTCATAATGCCGATTATCGCCTGGCGCTGATCGCCCCCGCCACGGAGACTGTTACAGCCATTGACACCTTCTTCTCCTTTTTAAAGCTCGATCCGGCCATACGGCCCGAATTTGAACGGCTTATCATTCAAAAAGGCGGCGTTAGTTCCGACTGGTATTCCATCAACCGGGCCATGAAACACATAAAAGCAGAAGTGCTTTGGCTGCATGATGAGGACGATGACATCACTCCGCTGAGTGATGTGCTGAAAGTAAAAGAGCAAAACTATCCGAATATCCGGTTCGTATTTACAAAGGGACTGGGACACCGCCGCATTTACCGCGACAACAAAGTGACCCGTTCGATTGTTGAATTTTTATGAGAGGACTTTTAGCAATATTGTTTTTCTTTACGTGCAGCAGTTCCTGCAACAAAAAAAGTATGGGAAGTACAATGAACACCACACCCCTTTCTTCACAAAAATATTACTACCTCGCCCTGGGCGATTCTTATACCATCGGGGAAAGTGTGCCAGCCGCTGACAATTTTCCCAACCAGGTACGGAGTATGTTGCTGAATAATGCCATTCCACTTCAGGAAGCCCGCATTATTGCGAAGACTGGCTGGACCACCGACGAACTGGAAACAGGCATCATGGCAGCCAATACCGCAGAACCCCTGCGCCCGACTTACGATTTTGTTTCCTTATTAATAGGTGTCAATAATCAATACCGCGGCCGTACAGTTGATAATTACAGGCCGGAGTTTGAAGCGCTGCTCACCAGGGCCATCGCTTATGCCGGTGGAAAGGCCGACCGGGTGGTGGTATTATCCATTCCTGATTGGGGAGTCACTCCTTTTGCCGCCGGCAGGGACCGGGCACAGATAGCAAGGGAAATAGATGCCTACAATGCCGCCAATAAAGCCATCGCTTTACAGTATAAGGTACATTATATAGATATTACTCCCTGGACCAGGGAAGCCGCCACCGACAATTCCCTGCTGACCAATGATGGATTGCACCCCTCCGGGAAAGAATACAAGCGATGGGCAGAAACCATTACAGCGTACTTTAGAACAAAACTGAACTAAGAATCTATTCCCGGCAATCGTTATTGTACACAATAAAAATATTGTTCAGGTACATACTGTTCTTTCTGATGGACCGCCTGATTTCTTTGTCTTTTTTATCGATCATTTCTGCTGCTATTTTACAATCCCCTACATACTTCAAAATGTCCTTTTGATTGGCGATAGCCTCCAGTTCTCCTTCTTCTCCCCGCTGCACATAATGTATACATACCAGCCTTTGACTCGTTCTCATCATTCCGCTCCTGCTGGTGCTGGTTGAAGTAACCCATTCTTGCGTAAAATATACATTTAGCCGGGGGCCATGAACGATCCTTTCTGCATAGCCGCCTCTGCCAACCCGGCCATAATATGTGCCATTTGAATAGTATCCCCTCGTTTCTTTAATGGCAAATTTCTGGTCATCTATTTTAATTTGTTCTTTACTCAGCAATCCAGCCTTCCAGGTAATTCTATCGCCCTCTATTTCCGTACCATCTTTCAGTATCAGATACATTCCATTTTTATGAGTTTCTCCGGTAGAACTTTGACTCATAGCGCCGCAATGCAGTTTATTGACCCTCGCACTACCGGCCGCAATCAGCAGGAAAAAAGCCACCGCAAGAGTACTGTAGAGCCCGTTTAGATTTTTTCTTCTCATATCAGCTTATTTTGTTTTGCAGTTAAATACAACCTTTTAAATGTATTATTAAGTAGATAGCCCAATAAGATAAAAACTAAATAAACAGCGGCATCTGTCCAATCCCCTACCCCTTCAACAAACCCTTTGTATTGTAAACACTCAAACAAGACTGCAACAAAACAGGCAATCAATAACCAATAAAGGGGTAAGCTGCGATGCCAGATTATGAGCAGGGCTGAAATAAATGCATAGGCCCACAAGCCATCAGCCGCATGATTTTTAAGTACTGGTGCCAATCCTCCGTTCCTTCCAAAAAAATAGATGGCACAGCCAAACAAAAGCGGCAAAACTACATTCAGAGAAAAGTCAGTTAAACGATTAAATCCCATGTGATAAAGAAGACAACAAATTAGTCAAACATCTCACTATTTGGCAACTTTACTGAAAATTTCATATCCTTGTCCTAACTTGCGGCCGCTGAAAAGTGGTAAATCAGCATTTATTGTATCCCTTATGGCGAAAAACTTACTGATAGTAGAGAGCCCTGCGAAAGCAAAGACAATTGAGAAGATACTGGGAAGCGACTTCCAGGTAAAAAGCTGCTTTGGTCATATCCGCGACCTCGAAAAAGCAGGTATGGGCATTGACCTGGAAAAGAACTTTGAGCCCCGCTATATAGTTCCCGATGAGAAATTGAAAGTGGTGAATGAACTAAAAGCCCTTGCCAAAAAATCTGGTGAAGTATGGCTCGCAACGGATGAGGACCGTGAAGGAGAAGCCATCAGCTGGCACCTGTGCGAAGTACTCGGCCTCGATCCCAAGACCACCAAACGCATCGTTTTTCATGAGATCACCAAACCCGCCATTCAGGCGGCCGTTCAAAATCCCCGCAAACTGGATATGAACCTGGTGATGGCACAGCAGGCCCGCCGCATACTTGACCGTATTGTGGGTTTTGAACTAAGCCCTGTGCTCTGGCGCAAGATGAGCATGCGCAACAACCTGAGCGCCGGCCGTGTACAAAGCGTAGCTGTACGATTGATAGCCGAAAGAGAAAGAGAGATCAACGCCTTCATCCCCGTCAGCACATTTAAAGTAGAAGGGTTATTTACAGCTAAAGATGTAAGTGATAAACTGGTCACCTTTGCAGCCGAAGGCAAAAAGCAAAATGCCGCTGAAGATGCAGAAGCCTTTTTGAAAAGCTGCGTTGGAGCAGACTATAAGGTAACAGATATTCAGGTAAAACCAGGTAAGCGTTCACCCGCTCCGCCCTTTACCACCTCCACCCTGCAGCAGGAAGCCTCCCGTAAGCTTGGCTACGGAGTGGCCCGTACCATGCAGATAGCACAACGCCTGTACGAGAACGGATACATTACTTATATGCGTACGGACAGTGTGAACCTGAGCAATACCGCCCTCGGCGATATTACCAACACTGTAAAGAGCATGTACGGTGAGAAATACCACCAGTTCCGCAAATACAAAAACAAGAATGAAAGTGCGCAGGAAGCCCACGAAGCTATCCGCCCCACCTA
>JAEUVL010000665.1 GCA_016786965.1 Chitinophagaceae bacterium | reverse complement strand
GTGTTAATGTCTAAATTATTAATGACTGCTACAGGATGGCCTGCAAATCAGTCTATGGCCTTTTTGAAGCCGTTTGGAAACATAATAGTAATAAGCACTACTATAAACAGGAAATTGAACTCTATACCATTGCGGCCACCTCCCACCACATACCAACCTTCCTTGTAATGAACCATTATGATACCAGTGATGAGTATAAAAATGGTGATAATTGCAGCCCAGCGTAAGAATTTGTTCAAAAGCAGGCAGATAGCGGCCGCTACATGGGATAGCTTGATGGCCCATGCCAGTGGTATACCAACAGGGGCAAAGCCCACCTCATTGAGATAGTACCTGCCAAAATCATTTATCCCATTATTGAACATTCCCGGTATGCTATGCATGAGTAAAATAATGGCTGCTGCTGCCCGCAGAAGAAATGTGCTGTTGAAGAATTGCATGGTAAAGAAAGTGGGTTTAGTTTTTAAAGACTACACTTTTTTTGTTGAGCTGCTCATCTTTTATCACTTAGTATATGTATCAGACCTTGAAAAGATGGTATTCGCTGCTCTGATTTAACAGAGTTAGAAAGCCTTCAGTTGCAGGTCATTTTTTGTTTATCTTCCCTTATTAATCAAACTTCTGCTATGAGGAAACTATTCATTGTCATGTTATCGCTTTTGTTTTTTCGTTATTCGCTTACAGCGCAGGATCTTAGCTATTATCTGCCCGACAGTGTTACATACGACCCGTCCATTCCCAAACCTAAGGATATTATCTACCATGAAGTGGGAGAGTGGCATGTGACACATGACCGCCTGGTAAACTACATGAAAGCCATTGCCGCCGCTGCCCCCCAGCGGGTAAAGCTTGAAACAATGGGGCTTACATATGAGAAACGGCCGCAGGTGCTTCTTATCATCACTTCAGCAAGGAACCATCAGCGACTGGAAGAAATTAGACAGCAGCATATAAAACTGACCGACCCGGCACAATCTGCTTCTGTCAGAATTGATGATATGCCTGTTGTGGTGTGGATCGGTCATTCTATACATGGCAATGAACCCAGCGGCGCCAATGCAGCATTGGTAAGCGCATATTATTTGGCAGCCGCACAAGGCAACCGAATAAATGAACTGTTGGATAATGTGGTGATACTGTTTGATCCTTCCTTCAATCCTGATGGGCTGCAACGCTTTTCCACCTGGGCCAACCAGCATAAGAGCAAGAACCTGGTTAGCGATCCTAATTCAAGGGAGTTCAATGAAGTATGGCCGGGAGGCCGTTTTAATCATTATTGGTTCGATCTGAACCGTGACTGGTTGCCGGCTGTACATGTGGAAAGCCAGAACCGGCTGAACTGGTATCATCGGTGGAAGCCGAATATTCTCACCGACCATCATGAGCAGGGAAGCAACGCCACTTTCTTTTTTCAACCAGGTGTGCCGTCGAGGGTCAACCCGTTGACGCCGGCAAAGAACCAAGAGTTGACAGCTAAACTGGGAAAATTTCATGCCCAATATCTCGATCGTATAGGGTCATTATATTTTACCAAAGAGAACTACGATGATTTTTATTACGGCAAAGGCTCCACCTACCCTGATGTAAACGGTGCGATAGGTATTTTATTTGAGCAAGCTTCTTCACGAGGACATTTGCAGCAAACGAGTAATGGGTTGTTGAGTTTTCCCTTTACAATACGAAACCAGTTTGTAACAACCTTGTCAACGCTGGAAGGGGCCAGGGTGTTACGGAAAGAGCTCTTACAGTATCAAAGTGATTTTTATAAAAATTCTCTGGCAGAAGCTGCAGCTTCTCCTGCAAAGGGATATGTGTTCGGAACCGGAATGGATAAGACAAGTATGTCCTTGTTTGTGGAAATGTTAAGGCGCCATGAAATAGAAGTAATAAAAAATCAAACTGATATACTGGTTGACAGTCATCTGTACCGGGGCAACCAGTCTTTTCTGGTATTGCTAGAACAAAAACAGAACAAATTGATCCGCAGCATATTTGAGAAGACACTGAGTTATAAGGACAGCCTTTTTTATGATATCACTTCCTGGACCATGCCGCTTGCATTTGGCCTGCCTTATTCACTTCTGACTGCAACACAATTAAAGGCAGAGTACAGGAAGGACCTTATTGTTGACAGGTTACCACCGCCCCCTTTGGCGAAGAGTGATTATGGTTACCTCATTCCCTGGAGTGACCTGGCAGCCCCTGCGGTATTAAATGAATTGCTGGTAAAAGGTATCACAGTGAAAGTAGCCACGGCTAAGTTTGAATTCATGCTGGGAGGGACGGTAACGAAATTTGACCCTGGCACATTGTTAGTGCCGGTCCAGTACCAGTCTTTAAGAAGTGATGATTTATATGATGTGCTCCATGCCCTTTTGAGGAAGTATGATATCCAGGGTTATACTGTTCAGTCAGGCGCATCTGTGAGCGGTGTTGATCTTGGAAGCAGCAGATTTGCCGTTATCTCCAAACCATCAGTTGCCATGATCGTAGGCCCGGGTGTAAACGCCACCGATGCCGGTGAAGTGTGGCACCTGCTGGACCAACGAATGAATATTTCAGCTTCTCACCTGGAACAATCTGTCTTTAACCGTGTCGACCTGTCAAAGTACAATACTTTGATAATGGTAGGAGGTACTTATTCCGAGCTGAACAAGGAAAAATTAAAAGCATGGGTGCAGGCAGGTGGTACTTTGATAGTAACAGAGGAGGCAGTCAGTTGGGCATCACAAAGTGGTATCACCGACATTAAGTTCAAGAAAGCAAAAGTGGCAGTGGACAGCACTCAAAAATTATCATATACTGATAGGGAACAGAATGACGGGGCCCAGCAGGTGTCTGGTGCCATTTTTGGAGCAGATGTGGATATTACCCATCCGCTGGCGTATGGATATGATCATAGCACAGTGAGCCTGTTTAAAGCCAACAAAGTATTCATGGAAAAAAGTAAGAACCCTTATGCCACACCATTTTATTATGGTACTAAACCCTTACAAAGTGGTTGGGTAAGTAAAGAGAATGGGGAGGTGATCAAAAACTCTGCGGCGGTGATCGTTACTACGGTGGGTAACGGGCGGGTGATCAGTATAGGAGACAATCCTAACTTCCGGGCCTTTTGGTTGGGCGGCAGTAAATTATTTATGAACGCAATTTTCTTTGGTCGCATCATTGATGCTGCCAGCGGAAGAACAGAATAACATCAGGAGGGTATTTATTATCCGGCAAAAACGGGGCTACTTATTTTCAGGTTGAGGAACAGGAACCGGCACCCTGATAGCTATCCGTGAAGGTGATGTGAAGAACTATCAGCCCGTAGTTGCCATTTTGGGGCATAAAAAATTGTATCTTGCCTCTCCTTAATAATTATTTACGAACTTAAAAAACGAGCACTATGATTAAAATGCAAGTTATCGGCAACCTCGGCAAAGACTGTGTGGTGAACACGGTGAATGGTAAAAATGTGATCAACTTTACAGTGGCACATACCGAAAAGTACAAAGACAGCCAGGGCAATCTGCAGGAGAAAACAACCTGGGTGGATTGTGCGTATTGGACAGACCGTACAGCTGTGGCACAATACCTAACCAAGGGCAAGCAGGTTTTTGTGGAGGGACAACCCGAGGCAAGGTCTTTTCAGCGTAATGATGGCACCCCCGGTTCTTCTTTATCCCTTCGGGTAAGAGAGGTGCAGTTATTGGGTGGCCGTGGTGAAACAGCAGGTGGTTCTTCTTATCAGCCTTCTGCAGCCAATTCATCTTCGCCATCGCCTTCTTACAGCAACAGCACTCCATCGCCCAGTGAGATCACAGAACCTGTAGACGATCTTCCCTTTTAATGAACCCTTCCCTGCTTAACAGCAGGAATACTTTCTACAATAAATGCCTCCGGTTTGCGGGGGCATTTTTCGTTATAAATATTGTTTCTTTGCGTCATGCCAGCACAATTATTTTCCTATCAGCAATTAGTGGATTTTACAAAAACCGTCTTCCAAAAAATTGGTTGCAGCGATGAACATGCAGAAACGGCCACCAGGTCATTATTGTCTGCTGATCTGCGTGGTATAGACTCTCACGGTGTGGCACGCCTTAGTGGCTATGTAAGGCTATGGGAAGCAAAACGGGTAAATGCGACCCCTGATATAAAGGTGATCCATGAAACTCCCTCAACAGCAGTGGTGGATGGCGACAGCGGATTAGGGTTAGTGATCGCACCCTATGCTATGAAGATCGCTATTGAAAAAGCCAAAATGGTTGGCACGGGCTGGGTAAGTGTGCAGCACAGTAATCATTTTGGAATTGCGGCCCATCATGCCATGATGGCTTTGGAACATGATATGATCGGTATTGCGATGACGAATGCGAGTCCGCTGGTGGCCCCGACTTTTTCTA
>JAEUVL010000938.1 GCA_016786965.1 Chitinophagaceae bacterium | reverse complement strand
CCGATCATGAGCCCGGCAATTACCTGCCAATGTGTAATTCCTATCAGGGCAAAGAATGAAATAGCGCTGAAAAAGGTGACAAAGAATTCACTCAGGCTTACACTTCCTATTACATATTGCGGGCTTCGGCCTTTAGCGATCAAAGTGCTGGTCACCAATGGTCCCCAGCCACCACCACCAAAACTATCGAGGAAACCGCCGGCCCCTGCCAGCCAGCCCGCCCGCTTAACCTTTTTTATTTTCTTCGTTCTTTTATATGCCTGGTATAGTATCCGGATACCCAACAATAAACAATAGGCTGCCAAAAAAGGCTTAATGTATCCACCGTACTTTTCACCCAACCATACCAATGCAGCTGCACCGGCTATTGCACCAAGCACACCGGGAACTACCAGCACTTTGAATAATTTCTTATTTACATTTCCAAACTTATAATGGCTGTACCCGCTGGCTGCACTGCTGAACACCTCCGCTGTATGTACACTCCCACTAATAGCAGCTGGGTTTACCCCCATGCTCATTAAGATACTTGTGCTGGTAACGCCGTAGCCCATGCCAACCGCTCCATCCACTAATTGGGCAATGAAACCAGCCAATAAAAAAAGCAAAAAGGATCTGTCGAGGTTAGACTTTGCTGACTGTATCAATGAGGCCAGAGGGGCATATCCTACGTATCGGTCCACAAAAAAGGCAATGATGGCCAGTGCAAAAGCAATCAGGGAAAAAGTAGCTATACGTTTCCACTTTCGTTCATTCCGGATATTTCCATGTACTATTTCAGGTATCAGATCTTCCTCTGTAAGGTTAGAAAGCTCAGATGGGGCCTCATCTTTTACCGGCACTTCCTCTACTGGTAGTTTATTACCCGGAGACGATTGTTTACTTATATTGTCGCTTGTAGTACTCATTACTATTTACTTGAGTAATACAGCCGCTACCGTATTGTTGCTGGTTTCATCAATAAGGATGGCACTCCCATTCACATTCAGTTTCTCAAACGGATCATATACCAGTGGCGAAGCTGTCTTGATCGTTGCTTTCACCACTTCATTCAGCTTTACGGCACCATCTACTGGTTGTTGCTCCAGCGAGTTTACATCCAGCTTATATTCCACCTGGCGCACAATAGCTTTTACCAGGCGATTATTATGTTGAAGCAAATATTTATTACCTGGCTGCAACGGCTTATCATCCATCCAGCAGAGCAACACCTCCACTTCATTGCTTACCTGGGGCAGATTGCCGGTCCGCACAATTGTATCACCCCGGCTTACATCTATATCATCTGCAAGATGAATAACGGCCGGCTGTGGCGCAAATACCACATCTGTTTCTGCTCCACTACTTTCAAGTTTTGAAATGGTTGTTTGAATGCCTTGCGGCAACACGGTGACATTGTCTCCTTTCCTGTACACCCCGCTGATGATCCTTCCTGCATAACCACGATAATCATGCAGTTCTTCAGTTTGTGGTCTGATCACCAGCTGCACCTGGAAGCGGCTGTCTGTAAGGTTCCTGTCGTTATCTATTTTTACATCCTCTAAATATTCTAATAAGGCTGGCCCTTCGTACCAATCGATATTAACAGATTTGTCAACAATGTTATCGCCATTCAGGGCACAGATAGGAATATAAGTTACATCGGTAAGTCCCAGTTGCACAGCCACTTTGCTATACTCGATCAATATATTATTATATACATCCTGCGAGTATTCCACCAGGTCCATCTTATTAATTGCCACCACCACATGTGGTATTCTCAGCAGCGATGCGATAATTGAATGACGGCGGGTCTGCTCAACCACTCCTTGCCTGGCGTCGATCAAAATAATGATCAAGCTGGCATTGGAAGCTCCGGTGATCATATTGCGGGTGTATTGCACATGGCCCGGAGCATCTGCGATAATGAATTTTCTTTTCGGTGTGGTAAAATAGCGATAGGCTACATCTATCGTAATGCCCTGTTCTCTTTCTGCCCGGAGGCCATCTGTTAACAAGGCCAGATCCACCGACCCATCCGACCGGTTCTTTGTTGATTTTTCCAGCGCTTCCAGCTGATCAATTAATATATTCTTGCTGTCGTACAGCAAGCGGCCTATTAGGGTGCTTTTGCCATCATCCACACTGCCGGCTGTTATAAATCTTAGTAGGTCCATACACTTTTCCCTGAAA
>JAEUVL010000651.1 GCA_016786965.1 Chitinophagaceae bacterium | reverse complement strand
CTTGTCTGTATAAAAGATATATCCGCCACATTTAGCAGAAGCGCTTTCCTCTTCCGCACTGCTATAGCAAGGAAATGCTTTTTTATATTCTGCCATTGTGGAACTGATAAAAAGTTCATTGATCCTGCCATCCAGCACATCGATAGTAAACCCGGGACAAACAGTAGTGGTCTTTAACTGGGCAGCAGCCATCTGCAGGTAAACAATTCCCGCCAGAAAGAATAACAGCTTTTTCATGATCATTGATTTTTACGTTTAAAGATCCGGTCGGAGAGAAAGGCGGCATGGAATGAATAGCAAATTCCGGGCTACATTTTTGCCCACCGGGTTTTCTTTATTCCCCGGCCTTAGTTTTCTGCGTTCCATTCCTATTCAATAATTTTAATGAATAATATAAAATACCATGTCAGTTGCTATCACATTATCGATCAGGGATGAGAATTTTTCCGGCAAAGTACTGCAGGAGGTGCTGGTTGGTTTTAGTTCTGAAACCATCACAGTAAAAGATATTATTGAAGCCAGGGTGCGGCAGGAGGTAGATACCTATAATAAAAGGTTGCCGGAGTATTACAATGGGCTGATAGAACCAAACGACGCAGAGAAAACGATCAACGGGTATAAGTTGCGCAGTAAGAGCCCGATTGATGCTGAAAAACAGGTGTACGTAGCCCTGGATGCATTTCAGAAGAATGGGTTCTTTATGCTGATTGATACTTTTCAGGCCACTTCGCTGCAGCAGCAGGTGCAGCTTACGGGGGATACCCGCATCAGTTTTGTAAAACTAACACCGCTTGTAGGAGGATAATTATGGGTTTATTGGACAGTATTAAAAATGTATTTGGCGGTGGTAATCCAGATGAGAAAGGGTTTGAACAGGCGGTATATGACACCTTGAAAGAATATTCTGCCAATAATACTTCTTTCTGGAATGTGAACCTGAACCAGACCACTGCCTGGACGACAGAAATTAAAAACTGGCCGGATAAGAAGAAAGTGGCCTTTGTTCAGCACCTTGTAAAAAAGATACATCATTACACGTCTGGCAAAAGATCATGGGATTCTACAGACGTCAATGACCAGTTAAATACGGTTCGCCAGGCCTATGTACAGGTTCTTTTCCGGAACACGCTGCTGATGGATGATGAAGATGCACAACAGTTGTACGAGGTTTTTTCAAGGTACAGCATGGCCGATTGGGCCTTTTTTACAACCTGGCCGGTAGGGTTATTTTTAAATCAGCTGGAGAAACAGCGAAAAGATAAAATTATCTCACCGCAGCTAAAAGAAGTACTGCTTCGATTTAAAACAAAGATCAGCGAAAGCAGTGCGGCTTACCAGCAAAAAGAGCGCATCAAAATGATGGATAAGATAGACGCCATGCTCTTTAAGTCAGAAAATGAAGCCAGTGAGATCAAACCAGCCAGGTTTTTGGGAGACGATCCCTTTGGCAGTTTTGCCAATGAGCAGATTGAAAGTATGGCGACAGCAGATAAACAATTTTGGTACCGCTTATTACCTGTTGTGCAAAAGGCTTCCGGATCAAAACCTTCCAAGAAATATGCAGATGACACGAAGGTCGCAATCAAAGAGTATGGTACGGATAAATACAGGAAGACCGTGCATGAATGGCTGCATTTCCTGGTGAATCTGAAAGAAACGGAAGAACAACATACCGTGAACTACGGCAGTGGCCAAAGCTATAGTTACGTTTCTTACGATTATATCACCTCTGTCAATGCAGATGCGGTAAAAGGCATCGTCTGGACCTGTTCGCATTTTCATGATAATGCCACCATCCAAACAATTGCAGCATTAGCCGAAAGGGCTTTCAAAAAGATTCCCGGCAAAGGACCTACAGCTGCTTCACTGGGCAATGCTTGTTTATATACTCTATACAAATCAAAAGGCCTGGATGGTATCGGCCAGTTGTCGAGACTGAAGATGCGCATCAAACAGAACAGTACGCAGGCGATGATAGAAAAGTATCTGCAGCAAGCTGCAATAGAACAAGGGGTTACGGTGCATGAAATAGAAGATATGGCAGTGGATGATGGAGGACTGGAAGAAGGCCGCCGGAAATTTGTATTTGATGACTATACGGCAGAATTAGTAATAACGGGTGTGGGAAAGACGGAATTCAAATGGTACAAACCAGACGGAACCCTGCAAAAATCAGTGCCTGCTTTTGTAAAAGAAAAACATACTGCCAAACTAAAGAAACTAAAAGACACGGCTAAGCAAATAGAGCAAACCCTGGTGGCCCAACGGGATCGGATCGACAGGATGTTGCGCAGCGACCGGAAGATATCCAAAGAGAATTTTGATAAGTACTACCGGCAGCATGGGTTAATGAGTTGGTTGTCGAAAAACATCATCTGGAATTTTCATACCGGTGATTCTACTGCTCCCGCCATACTTGTAAATAACCAATGGGTAAATGCTGGCAATGAATTAGTGGACACCAGCCTGGCAGATGCAATTTCTCTCTGGCATCCGGTTCATTCATCGGTGGCAGAGATCAAAGCTTGGAGAGATTTTCTTGTATTTCACCAAATACTGCAGCCGCTGAAACAGGCCTTTCGGGAAGTGTACCTGCTGACAGATGCAGAAGTGAATACCAGGAGCTACAGCAACAGGATGGCCGCACACCTGCTGCGCCAGCACCAGTTCAATTCACTTGCCAAAGCAAGAGGCTGGCGATATGCACTCATGGGAGCCTTTGATAATGGCTACGATAATGGCACGGCTTCACTCCTGTTGCCGGAGTATAACCTGCGGGCAGAGTACTGGATCAATGAAGTGAATGCTGATGATGCAATGAATGATACCGGCATCTGGAATTATGTAAGTACTGACCAGGTTCGCTTTACTGATACAACTACTAACACAGTTGTCGATCTTATTGATGTTAATCCGCTGGCGTTTTCTGAAACCATGCGGGACGTAGACCTTTTTGTAGGAGTGGCCAGTGTGGGCAATGACCCTGCCTGGCAGGATTCGGGGGGCTTGCCGGCTTACCGTGACTATTGGGCTTCTTATTCTTTTGGTGAATTATCTGAAGTGGCCAGGAACAGGAAAGAGATTCTTACCGGGCTGGTGCCACGGTTGAAAATTAAAGATGTGGCGGAAGTGAAAGATAAATTCCTGGTCGTAAAAGGAAGGCTGCGCACCTATAAGATACATATCGGCAGCACTAACATACTGATGGAGCCCAATGATCAGTACCTGTGCATTGTACAGGACAGAAGCCAAAAAAATCATACCGAAAATATATTCCTTCCCTTCGAAGGGGATAACGGGTTATCTATTATTCTATCCAAAGCATTTTTACTGGTGGAGGATGACAAGATAACCGACAGCACCATTACTTCTCAAATAAAAAGACACTGATCATGAACCGCTACTGGCAGCAAATGATCGTTCCGGAGATCGGCGCAGAAGGTCAGCAGCGAATAGAAGCGGCAAAAGTGCTGATCATTGGTGCTGGAGGTTTGGGTACTCCGGTGGCAGTGTACCTGGCAGCAGCCGGAGTAGGTACTATAGGTATAGCCGATGGCGATATAGTGGCTGTTTCCAACTTACCCCGCCAGTTTCTGTATGATGAAAAAGATACAGGGCAAAGCAAAGCAAGAGTGTTGGCGGCAAAGCTAGTTGGACAAAACCCCGGTATTTCTATTAACGTACACGATGAAATACTGGGTAAAGAAAACGGATCCCGGCTCATTGCTTCTTACGACGTTGTGTGTGATTGTACAGACAACCCCGTTGCCCGGATACTTATTGATTCAATTTGCGGACAACTGAACAAACCATTGATGTATGCTGTAGTAAAAGACTGGGAAGGATATGTAACAGTATTACATCACATCAAAAGAGTTTCCCTGCAGGATATTTTTTCTTCTTCATCGTTATTGGAGCAGGCAGATATGAATTGTTCCACCGCTGGTATTGTTAATACCACTTGTGGCATAGCCGGCAGTATACAAGCTTGCGAAGCACTGAAGACCATCCTGGGAGTGCCCGGCAGTCTGGATGGTGGCATCCTCTGTTTCAACAGCCTGCGGGGAATATACCGGGTGTTTACCCTTCAATCTCCTTCACAAAACAATAAGTAGTGACTTTTGGCCTTCATGAGTATAAAAAATACCCTGTTTTAAGTATTGCTTTCCGTTTGCCATTGGCGTACATTTAGTGCAGGTAAGGCAGTAAATGCAAAAGAAAGACTGGTGATCATTAAAGGCTGCTGAACTACT